>DXCD01000058.1 GCA_019116185.1 Candidatus Mediterraneibacter stercorigallinarum | reverse complement strand
CGGACGTTATATCCCTCAGCTGTCTCCCCGACAAATCCAGATTTATTTTCGATTGCGGTACTGTACTGGTGTGATGTTGTACATTTTCTTGAACACGCGGTTAAAGTGTTCCACATTCTGATATCCCACTGATTCCGCAATATTTTCTACTGTGGCCGTGCTGCCCTTGAGCATTGCCCTTGCTTTTTTCATCCGGATCTTTTTCAGGATATCTCCGAACGTCATGCCGGATTTCTCCTTGATATATTTTGAGAGATACGGTTTGGAGAGAAAGAATTTCTCTGAGAGGTCATCCAGTGTCACATCTTTATAGTTTGCATAGATGTAATTCGTGATCTCCAGGAGGCGTTCATCCTTTCCGCCCTGTGATTCTGCGATCTCTTTTATTTTGTTTACTGCCACTACAAGCGCTTCTATGGAAGCCTTGATGATATCGGCGTCAATGCCGACTCCCCAGTAGCGTTTCTTATTACAGATCACGCCCACATACGCAACCGCTCTTGAAGAAGATCCTTTTGTCAGGGAGTGCTCTTCATAGACTGCCAGTTCATAGCTTACATCAAAGTAATGTTTGATCGCATTGCTGACCGCGTCGAGACGTCCGTTTCCGACACCCATGATCTTGCGGTTGTTGCCGTTATGGTGGATCGTTGCCTCAGCCATAATGCCGTCTTCCTGTTTGAAGTGGCATTCGTCCACTGTAAATACGGGCTTTGCATTGATGTAATTGTCCTCGAAAATATGATATACCCAGTCCGGGGTAAGCTCTTTATGCGCTTTGTCGGAGACATCTTTGACAAGGTAACCCACTTCTTCCTTCATCTTCTCCGGCAGGCTGATGCCAAAGCTCTGTTTCAGGATGTAGTTTACGCCGCCCTTTCCCGACTGGCTGTTGATGCGGATAACGTCGGAGTCGTATCTTCTGCCCACGTCCTGCGGATCGATGGGAAGGTACGGCACTGTCCAGGTAGCACAGTCGTGTTCCTCTCTCCAAGCCATTCCTTTGGCGATGGCATCCTGATGGGAGCCGGAAAATGCGGTGAATACAAGTTCTCCTGCGTAAGGCTGGCGCGGGGATACTTTCATGCGTGTCACCCGCTCGTACACCTCGCAGATATCGCTCATATTTGAGAAGTCAAGCTTCGGATCAACGCCCTGCGAGAACATGTTCATGGCAAGTGTGATGATATCCACATTACCGGTGCGCTCGCCGTTTCCGAACAATGTACCTTCAATACGGTCCGCTCCCGCAAGGATTCCCAACTCTGCGTCGCTGATTCCCGATCCCCTGTCATTGTGCGGGTGGAGAGAAAGGATCACGTTCTCCCTGTGAAGGAGATGTTTGTTGAAATATTCTACCTGGCTTGCAAATACATGAGGCATCGCATTCTCAACGGTGGTCGGAAGGTTTATGATCGCCTTGTTATTCTTTGTCGGTTTCCATATATCCAGGACAGCGTTGCACACTTCAAGCGCATAATCTACTTCTGTTCCCTGGAAACTCTCAGGGCTGTATTCGAATGTGAAATTTCCGTCTGTTTCTTTCGCCAGCTTTTTCAGAAGCGCCGCGCCGTCAATTGCGATCTGCTTGATCTGCTCTTTATCCTTGCGGAACACCTGCTCTCTCTGCGCCACTGATGTTGAATTATATACATGGATAATTGCATGGGGCGCGCCCTTTACTGCTTCGAATGTTCTTTTGATAATATGTTCTCTTGCCTGAGTGAGCACCTGGATCGTCACATCATCCGGGATCATGTTCTGCTCGATCAGTGCACGGAGAAACTGATACTCTGTCTCTGACGCCGCCGGGAATCCAACCTCAATCACCTTAAATCCCACATCGACAAGAAGCTGGAAGAATTCCAGTTTTTCATCCAGGCTCATGGGTTCGATCAAAGCCTGGTTGCCGTCGCGGAGGTCTACGCTGCACCAGATGGGCGGTTTTTCAATTGCATCCTTTTTCACCCAGTCGTAACACGGCTCCGGAGGCATAAAATAGGTCTTTTCGTATTTCTTCCAGTTTTCCATAATTGTACATCTCCTTATATTTAATCAATTTTATTGTTCTATTTTATTCTTGCTTATACTACCATAGGTTTTTCATGTGTACCAGTGACAAAATTAATCATTTCTATTGATCTTTTTTATCTTTTCGTTTTCTTGGTAACTAAAAATTGATCAGTGATATAAGATGTACAGGCAGAAAAGCTTCGCAAGCTTATATCCTCCGCCGCAAAAACCGGATATACTGCAATCACCCTTCCGTCAAGAGAATACGTCAGCTCGCCAAGCCGGTCTCCTTCTTTTACAGGGGCAGAGATCTCCTCCGGCAGATTGATTTCTGTCTCCAGCTCTTCTGTCTGTTTCATCAGAATCCTCCGCGTTCCCCCTCCTATTTTCACCTCGGCTTCCACTGGTTCTTTCTGCGGGAAACCTCCGGCGAATCCGTTTTTTACTTTAATTGTCTTCTGCGGGAGCTGTGGGCTGATCTCCGTGTAAAAATAATTGTCAATGCCATAGGTCATCAATTTTCTTGTGTCCGACCATTTGTATCCCTTATTGTTCGGCCATCCGCACGCCAAAAGAGCTGTGATAAATGTCCGGTCATCTCTCTGCAGGGCTCCCACATAGCAGTATCCGGCATCAGCGGTAAAGCCTGTTTTCCCTGACAATGCCCCTTCCATCATTTTAAGGAAGGCATTGTGATTATTGCAGGAATAACTTCCTGCCCCGTCACAGTCAGCGAACGTGTATGTATCTGTCCTGGTGATTTCGAGGAATTGGTCTTTCTTCGGGGAATCCATGATACAGTACTTCATGATCCGAGCCAGATCCTCCGCTGTAGTGTGATGAATTCCGTTCTCATCCTGCGCGTCCAGCCCGCTGGGCGTAATAAAGTATGTGGAATCACATCCGAGCTCTTTTGCTTTCCGGTTCATCATATCCGCAAAGCCCTGAACGCTCCCTCCCACATGCTCCGCGATCGCAACGGCAGAATCATTGTGGGACTCCAGCATCAGAGAATAGAGAAGATCTTTCAGATAAAATTTCTGCCCGTTTTTCATGCCCAGCTTTACCTCCGGCTGGGACGCGGCTTCCTGGCTCACGCTGACCGGTTCGGCAAGATCTCCTTTCTCCAGCGCCAGGATACAGGTCATGATCTTGGTCGTGCTTGCCATGGGCATCTCTTCCCGGCCGTTCTTCGCAAATAAAATACGCCCTGATTCCGCATCCATAAGGACCGCTGACCGGGCGTACAATTCGGACGGCTTTATCTCCGCACTCTCAACACTTTCGTTTTCCTGTGCCTGCACTGAGCTGGGCTGAAAAAAAGCTGCTGCTCCATATGTTATAAGGCAGCAAAGAAGCAGAAATACCGCCTTTATTCGATTTCTTTTTGTCATCATGCAGGATACCTCTTCATCCCGTCTTATTCCCACTATATGCATCTGTCCGGGAAATAGAACAGCACCCATATGCAGGCAGTCATCGTCCTGCACACAGGTGCTGCTGTCAATCTGATATAGTTTCGGCTGTCAGCCTGATGTCTGAAAGTCAGATATCCAGTTTCAGCTGAGCCTCATCTTCAGCCTCTTCCTTGAAATGCGCGATCTGTTCCTGGTCAAGCACCGGGAGCTCATCCAGTGAATGTACGCTGAACCTGCGGAGGAACTCCTCTGTTGTCCCGAACAGGAGCGGCCGGCCCGGAGCGTCCAGACGCCCGGTTTCTTCTACCAGCCCATATTCCACCAGCTTATTTACCGCGTGATCAGATTTTACTCCGCGGATTTTCTCGATCTCCAGCTTTGTCACGGGCTGCTTGTACGCAATGATGGATAACGTCTCTAAAAGGACATCCGTGAGCACATACCTTTTCGGCTGCTTCGCCACGCGGATCAGGTACTCATACATTTCCTTTTTGGTACAGAGCTGAAATGCATTGTCCAGCTCAATGATCCGTATCCCCCGGTCTTCTGCCTCATATTTATCCATCATATTGTGGACGAGCTTTCTCGTCGTCTCTTCATCATGCCCGATCGCTGACGCCAGCTTCTCCAGCTCCACGGAATCCCCCATAGTAAAAAGGATCGCTTCGATGGCGCTCTGCATCTTCTCAATCTCCATCTGTATCTCCTGTCCTTTCAATCATGATCTCCCCGCAGGTATCCTCCTGCCTGACCCGTATATCCCCCTGCTTCATCAGCTCAAGGATCGCTAGGAATGTAACAACTACGTGCATCCTGCTGTGCTGTTTCTCCAGAAGCTGGCGGAAACTGAATCTCTTATGATCTTTCAGATAGCTGTGGATATAAGTAAATTTATCTGAAAGAGTGACTTCTTCCTTCTCTATTTTCCCGAATTTACTTCTGACCGGGTCAATTTTCTCCACCTGGCGCTTCATCACGTCCTGGAAAATCTCATTCAGCCGTGACAGCGTCAGGTCCCCAAGCAGCTTGTCCAGATCAACCGGCTCTACATATTCCTGTACTTCTTCAGGTATGGTCGGTTTCTTATACAGGACATAATCCGAATCTGCCTGCCGGTCCTTCAGCTCGTTTGCCATGTACTTGTACATCTTATACTGGAGAAGCTGTTCTACCAGTTCCTGCCGCGGATCCTCTTCCTCTCCGTCCTCGGTCACTTCCTTC
>DXCD01000057.1 GCA_019116185.1 Candidatus Mediterraneibacter stercorigallinarum | reverse complement strand
CCTGCCTTTCTAGACTTTCCCAGATTACGGATCAGGAACCGAAGCCACACATCCGCCCTCTGCGAATACGTCTTGGAAAACCCCCGCTGTTTCCGGATGATTTACACCATCAAAGTCTCCCCGACAAATCCAGATTTAATCCTCAAAGACCTCTTTCATTTTATCCATGAAGCCTTTCTTTTTCTTCTTCTCGCCTTTATTGGCATCCTGTACATCATCGTTCTGATGCAGGGTATTTCCTGTGAGTTCATCAAACTTGCGCAGCGCCTCTTTCGCCTCTGCGCTCAGGCGCTCGGGCGTCTGGATCACCAGCGTGACATAGTGGTCGCCCCTTACCTGGGAATTGCGGAGAGATGGAACGCCTTTTCCTTTCAGGCGTACTTTGGTATCTGTCTTTGTTCCCGGTTTCACAGTGTAAATAACATCGCCGTCCACGGTCGGAATGCGGACATCCCCGCCGAGCGCTGCTACTGCAAAGGAGATCGGCACAGTGGAAAAGATATGCACATCCTGTCTCTGGAATACCGGATGCCTGGAGACATTGACTTCCACGAGAAGGTCTCCTCTTGGTCCGCCGTTTACTCCCGGCTCACCTTTATCGCGGATACGGACACTCTGCCCATTGTCAATACCTGCCGGAATCGACACTTTGATCCTCTTCTTGCTGGATGTATATCCTGTACCGGAACATTTGGGGCATTTTTCTTTGATGACCTTTCCTGATCCGCCGCAGTTCGGACAAGTCTGTACATTCTGCACTGTTCCGAAGAAAGACTGGGATGTATAGACAACCTGCCCTCTTCCTCCGCATTTTGAACAGGTTTCAGGCGATGTGCCCGGCTTTGCGCCCGTCCCGTTACAGTCCTCACAGGGATCCTTCAGAATAAGGTCAAGTTCTTTCTCACATCCGAAGACAGCTTCTTCAAATGTAATACGTATGCTTTTCCGGATATTGGCACCCTTCATTGGACCATTGTTTGTACGTCCGCCTCTGCGGCCGCCGAACAGATCGCCGAAAATGTCTCCGAAAATATCACTGAAATCAGCACCGTTAAAATCAAATCCGCCGAATCCGCCTGCGCCTCCTGCTCCGCCTTCAAATGCAGCGTGGCCAAACTGGTCATACTGGCGGCGCTTTTCAGCATCGCTCAGCACAGCATATGCCTCTGAAGCTTCTTTGAATTTTTTCTCTGCCTCTTTATCTCCCGGATTCATGTCAGGATGATACTTTTTCGCAAGCGCGCGGTATGCTTTTTTGATCGCTGCGTCGTCAGCATCCCTGCTTACCCCGAGCACCTCATAATAATCTCTCTTTGCCTCTGCCATAAAGTGTCTCCTACTGCGTAAAATCGCTTTTTATAATCTTAACAAAATTCTACGAAGCCGTTTTCACGCGGCCCCGTAGAATTTTTATTTTATCTGGAGAATCTTACAGAGATATTCTCTTCTTCCCCATCAAATTTGATACTGCTTAGACTTCTTTGTAGTCACCGTCTACTACGTCGTCTCCCTGGAAACCATCCGGTGCCGGACCTGCTCCGGGATTCGGACCTGCTCCCGGGTTCGGACCGCCTGCCGCGCCGCTCTGCTCATACATCTTTGTGAACAGCTTCTGAGCGCTCTCCATGAGTTTCTCTTTTGCAGCCTTGATCTCAGCTACATCTGCATCTGCCGCAGTCTCGGGAGTTGATTTTGCGAGGACATCTTTCAGAGCCTGAACGTCTGCCTCAACTGCTGCTTTGTCATTGGCATCCAGCTTGTCGCCCACATCTTTGAGCGCCTTCTCTGTCTGGAATACCATTGCGTCAGCTTCGTTTCTTGCATCGATCGCCTCTTTGCGCTTCTTATCCTGTGCCTCGAACTCTGCCGCTTCTTTCACGGCCTTGTCGATATCTGCGTCAGACATGTTGGAGCCTGCTGTGATCGTGATGTGCTGCTCTTTGCCTGTTCCGAGATCTTTAGCAGATACATTTACGATACCGTTTGCATCGATATCGAATGTAACCTCGATCTGCGGTACTCCGCGCGGAGCCGGCGGGATTCCGTCCAGTCTGAACTGTCCGAGTGATTTGTTGTCCTTTGCGAACTGCCTCTCGCCCTGTACGACGTTGATATCAACGGCTGTCTGGTTATCTGCCGCTGTGGAGAAGATCTGGCTCTTCTTTGTCGGGATCGTTGTATTTCTCTCGATCAGCCTTGTAGCCACACCGCCCATTGTCTCGATAGACAGTGACAGCGGAGTAACATCCAGAAGGAGGATATCGCCTGCGCCTGCATCACCCGCAAGCTTACCGCCCTGTACGGATGCGCCAAGGGCAACACACTCATCCGGATTCAGTGATTTGCTCGGCTCTTTGCCTGTCAGTCGCTTTACTTCCTCCTGTACGGCCGGGATACGTGTAGATCCGCCTACCAGAAGTACCTGGCCGAGATCTGCCGCTGTAAGCCCTGCGTCAGAAAGAGCGCGTCTTACCGGCTCTGCGGTCTTATCTACGAGGTCTCTTGTGAGCTCATCGAATTTCGCTCTTGTCAGATTCATGTCAAAGTGCTTCGGTCCCTCAGCTGTCGCTGTGATGAACGGAAGGTTGATATTCGTAGTTGTCGCGCTGGAGAGCTCTTTCTTCGCTTTCTCTGCCGCCTCTTTCAGTCTCTGGAGAGCCATCTTGTCGCCAGACAGATCCACGCCCTCTTTCGCCTTGAAGTCAGCCAGCATGTAGTCTGTGATCTTCTGATCGAAATCATCGCCTCCCAGACGGTTGTTTCCTGCTGTGGAAAGAACTTCGATAACGCCGTCGCCGATCTCGATGATCGACACATCGAATGTACCGCCGCCAAGATCATATACCATGATCTTCTGCTCTTTCTCATTGTCAAGTCCGTAAGCCAGAGCAGCTGCCGTAGGCTCGTTGATGATACGTTTTACATCAAGACCCGCGATCTTGCCGGCATCCTTTGTAGCCTGGCGCTGTGCATCATTAAAATATGCAGGTACTGTGATAACTGCCTCTGTAACCTTCTCGCCAAGATATCCTTCTGCGTCGGCTTTCAGTTTCTGAAGGATCATCGCGGAGATCTCCTGGGGAGAATATTTCTTTCCGTCAATATCTACTTTGTAATCTGTTCCCATCTCTTTTTTGATGGATGAGATTGTTCTTGAAGCGTTTGTAACCGCCTGACGTTTCGCCGGCTCACCTACCAGACGCTCGCCTGTCTTTGTAAATGCCACGACAGACGGTGTTGTTCTGGCGCCTTCTGTGTTTGCGATGACTGTCGGCTGTCCGCCTTCCATAACAGCCACGCAGCTGTTTGTTGTACCAAGGTCAATACCAATTATTTTTCCCATAGTAATGCTCCTCCTTTTATAATTTCTTTACTTATATATTCTAATATTTGAAAATTTCTATAATTCAGGGAGTGTTCAGTTCGCTACTTTCACCATGCTGTGCCGCACGACACTGTCACGGTATGTGTAACCCTTCTGGAATTCCTCGGCAATAATGTTTTCGCCGAGTTCCTCGTCTTCCACATGCATCACTGCATTGTGGAAATCCGGATCAAATTCCTTTCCTACCGCTTCGATCGGTTTAACGCCGATCCCCTCAAGCGTAGTCATAAACTGCTTATATATCTTTTCCATACCTTCTGCAAAGGGAGTTGCTTTTTCTTCCTCTGTCACGGATGAAAGGCCCCGCTCAAAGTTGTCAACGACCGGAAGGATCTTTTCTATGATGTCCTTTGCGCCGATCTCATACATCTGGGCTTTCTCTTTCTCCGTACGCTTGCGGAAGTTGTCGAACTCAGCCATCTGACGCGTCAGGCGGTCTGTCAGCTCATCGATCTTCTCGTCTTTCTTATCCTTCTTGTTCTTCTTGCCGAAAAGCTTCTTTTTCTCTGTTTTTGATTCATTCTCATCAACGTCATCCGCAGCTCCGTCTGATTCTGCCTCGTCCGCTCCGGCAGCTTCGCCGCCTTCTTCTGTCTCAGCTTTTTCTCCGTCTGCTGTGTCCGCATCCGCTGTGTCTGAAGAAGCATCCTCTGCCTGCGCTTCATTCTGCGCGTTCTCTGCTGCTTTTGCCTTTGCCTCTTCGACAGCTTCCTTTACCATATCTTCTTTGCTCATCTTTTCGCTCACCAGCTTTCCACCTTTCTATTCTTTCGGGTTTTTATTGTATATCGCGTCCAACTCGCTCTGAAGAGTCTTCAGCGTCTTCATGACATGTTCATAATCCATCCGCTTCGGACCGATGATTCCTATGGTCCCTTTCATCCCCTCGCCCAGCTCATAAGTCGCTGTCACCACACTGCAGTCCCTCATCGTCTTGACCGGAGCTTCGTCTCCGATGTAAACCTGAATCCCGTGATTATTCTCGCTTGCAAGTGTTTCTGTCACAAGATCCGCAAGCTGCTGCTTCTCCTCAAACGCGCTGATGATCTCCTGGGCGCTCTGCTTGTCGCTCAGCTCCGGATACTTAAAGATATTCGTTGCCCCGCTGGTGTATATTTTCATATCTTCTTCCACGTGGATGATCTCAGCCACCGCGTCAAGAACATGCCCCACGACTTCACTGTGGATTCCCGCCTGTTCTTTCAGCCTTGCGATCAGTCCCAGCGTGATCTGGTCAATAGACATACCATTTAATGTAGTGTTGAGCAGCATATTCAGTTTCAGAAGATTCTCATTACTTAGTGTTTCACCGACTTCGATGATCTTATTCTTGATCACATTGCCTCCGAGGACAATAACAGCAACGATCTGTTCCTCATCCACCTGCGAGAGCTGAATGAACTTCAGCGTGTTACGGCTGTTCATAGGCGCTGACACCATGGTCGCGTAATTCGTGTTGGAGGCAAGCACTCTTGCCGCCTGCTGCAACACCTTCTCAACCTTGTCAGCTTTCTCCAGCATCGCGTCCTCACGCTCTGTGATCTCCTGTTCCTTCTCTTCCATCAGCATATCCACATACAGACGGTAGCCTTTGTCTGAGGGAATCCTTCCGGCTGAAGTATGAGGCTGGAAAATATAACCGAGATCTTCAAGATCCGCCATCTCATTTCGAATCGTCGCGGAACTCAAATTCAGTTCCGTGTATTTGGAAAGTGTCCGTGATCCGACCGGCTCTCCGGTCTCAAGGTAGTTCTGTATGATCGCTTTCAATATAATAAGTTTTCTTTCACTTAATGATGCATCGACCGCCACAGTTCCGCCTCCTTTCTCTATTAGCACTCCCTTCTTTTGAGTGCTAACACCTTCCGTATATTAAGATAGCACCCGGATTTCTATTTGTCAACAGTGTTTCTGGATTTTTCAGATAAAATTACGCAGGGCGTCATGATCTGTATGGATCATAACGCCCTGCGCTTTTCCCGCCGTCTTTCGACAACCAGTATTTTTATCTCATCTTTCTCTGCTTTGTAACGAACGCCAGTGCACTCCCTGAGAACAGCAGAACCAATGCCGCTGCCATAACCGGAGCGCTGTCGCCGGTGGACGGCACAGCAGAACCGTCATTCTTGTCCTGTCCTCCGCTTTCGCCCGGATCTGCAGGCTTGTCCGGATTCTCGGGCTTATCCGGATCCTCTCCGCCGCTTCCCGGATTCTCGGGCTTGTCCGGATCCTCTCCGCCGCTTCCCGGATTCTCGGGATCTTCTTTCACCGGTACAAGCTGATTTCTCGCCGCTTCCAGCTTTGCGATCATATCCGCGATCTGCTGCTGGTCTGATTCTGTCAGATCCTGATT
>DXCD01000056.1 GCA_019116185.1 Candidatus Mediterraneibacter stercorigallinarum | reverse complement strand
GGAGCCGAATCGTCCACTGTTCAATTGTTTTTAGCCGTGCTTCCTGCCTTTCTAGACTTTCCCAGATTACGGATCAGGAACCGAAGCCACACACCCGCCCTCTGCGAATACGTCTTGAAAAACCCCGCTGTTTCCGGATGATTTACTCCAGCAAAGTCTCCCCGACAAATCCAGATTTATGATTTATCCCAGCAGCGGCACTTCCTGTCCTCTGAGGCGGATAATCGGTCCTCCTGTCCCTTCGATATACTCTCTGGTGATCTCGACCTCGCCGATGCTGTCATCCTTCGGAATCTCATACATGATGTCCAGCATGAACTCTTCGATAATGGCGCGCAGCGCGCGTGCGCCTGTGTCCTTATGCATTGCCTTCTCCGCGATCGCCTCCAGCGCCCCGTCATTGAAGTCCAGCCTCACCTCGTCCAGGGCGAGAAGTTTCTGATATTGTTTCAGGATCGCATTTTTAGGCTCTTTGAGTATCTTAACCAGCATATCCTTATCCAGCCCCTTGAGAGTAAAAATGATAGGAAGACGCCCGAGAAATTCAGGAATCATGCCAAACTTCCTCAGATCTTCCACTGTCACCTTGGACAGGATATCTTTGTCATTGTCATACTTGTCTTTCAGCTCAGAATTAAATCCCATGGAGGTCTTCTTCTGCAGCCTTTCCCGGATGATCTCTTCCAGGTCCGGGAACGCGCCTGCGCAGATGAAGAGAATATTCTTCGTGTTAACCGTAGTGAGCGGCACCATGGCATTCTTGCTGTTTGCGCCCACCGGGACTTCCACATCGCTTCCCTCCAGAAGCTTCAGCATTCCCTGCTGTACAGACTCGCCGCTTACATCTCTCTGATTTGAATTCTGTTTCTTTGCGATCTTATCGATCTCATCGATAAAGATGATCCCCTGCTCCGCTTTCTCCACATCATTGTCCGCCGCTGCAAGCAGCTTGGATACAACGCTTTCAATATCGTCACCTATGTAGCCGGCCTCTGTCAGTGATGTGGCATCCGTGATCGCCAGCGGCACATCCAGAAGGCGGGCCAGTGTTTTCACAAGATATGTCTTTCCGCTTCCTGTCGGTCCGATCATGAGCATGTTGGATTTCTCGATCTCTATATCATCCGCCGTGCCTGCTGCCACCCGCTTATAATGGTTGTACACTGCCACGGACATCGCTTTCTTGGCATATTCCTGCCCCACCACGTATTCATCCAGACTTGCCTTGATCTTATGAGGCGCCGGGATCTTCTTAATATCAAGCTGATGAAACTCTTTCGGCTTTTCTTTCTTTTTTTTGATCTTCTGCTGCCTGGGCTGCAAGTTCTCCAGATCTGACATATTGAGAAACTGGATACCCGGCGTGTTCATAAGGCGGTTTAAATCTACCGCGCCGCTGGTCATAGCGTCAAAACTTTTCTGCATACAGTCCGGGCACACGGTGATATTGTTCGGAAGATCGATCATTCTGCCCGTCACGCTCTCCGGGCGGTGGCAGATAAAGCAGATCTTCTCATACCCGTTATCTTTATCTTCTTCCTTTTTGTCGGAAGCAACGATCTCATCCCTGTCTTTTTCTTCTGCAGATGCATCTTTTCCGCCGCCTTTGCCTGAATTGTTTTCTGTATTATTCTCTATGCTGTTTTCTATATTTTTTTCTGTATCTTCTTCATCTACTAAGATGAAATCCTGATCTGACATAAATCGTTCCCTTCCATACACCAAGCATTTCCGGAGGCCGGCTTCAGGATCTTTGAACTTGCCTATTACCGGATCCTGTTTTTGTCCCCGGATGCCTTTTATTATAGTACACTTATATTCCTTATACAAATGAACTTTTTCTAAACGTTGTCGGCGTTCCGCTGATATATTTCTTTCCAATCTGTTTTGGAATACATGATACGCGTTTATGACCCTTACTGAATTTCCTGGAGACGCAGTCCTGCAGTATCCGTCACAGGCAGAGAAAATACGACTGATTTCGCCTTGCTCCCAAGCCCGGCATTGTCCATAATGGAGCGCATGATTGCATTTTTCATCTCAGATTTCGCCACGATAAAGATCATTTCTTTCTCATCCGCAATAGAGACTCCGAGGAATTTCTCCGCCTTCTCGAGACCAGTCCCCTTTGCATGAATGACTGTTCCGCCGCCTGCCCCCTGTGATCTTGCGGCATCCATCACCATTTCGCTGTATCCCTGGTTTGCGATCACGATGATCAATTCATATTTTGTATCTTTCATCACATTCTCCTCTTCTCTTTCATATGTCTGTCCATCCAGAAGGAACTGAAATAATTTCCTGCCGCCCACGCTGGAGACCGGAACCAGAAAAGCGATCCCGGTTCCCGGAACATCGATCTGCAGGTTGTCTTCCATATCTCTTTTCACATTTTCCCATGTCTCATCAGATACGACAGTCATGGTGACCATCTTCTCCGTCATTTCCAGACCCAGGCAGTCAAGAATCTCGCTGGTTGCTGTTCCCTTTGCAAGCGTACACAGAACCGCGGACAGGGCATTCTTCTCATAGCATGCCAGGAGCTGGCGTTCTGTCATCCGTTTCGTAATCGTCATCAGCAAATATATCTTACTCATATCATACCTCTTAAAGTTCTATAATCTCATCATCCGCAGACTGGACAAACGCGGCATCCGCAGTTCCTGTTTCTGCTTCTTCAATATAGGTGGAGCTGATCCGGTACACAAGTCCCAAGACTTGTATCGTGATCAGGGGCGTCATGGCAACCATTGCCACCACGCCGAACGCGTCCGTGACAATGTCCCCGCCCACGCTTACACATGCTCCGATCGCAAAAGGGAGCAGAAAGGTGGCTGTCATAGGACCGGACGCCACGCCGCCGGAATCAAACGCAATCGCCGTAAAGATCTTCGGCACGAAAAATGACAGGATCAGCGCTGCTGCATATCCCGGGATCACAAACCAGAATATGGAGATCCCGGTCAGCACACGGATCATTGCCAGCCCCAGCGAAACCGCAACACCTATGGAGAGGCTTAAGCTCATGGCACCCGCGCTGATCGCCCCGGATGTGATATCCTCTACCTGATGGGTCAGGACGAACACCGCCGGCTCCGCGCGGACGATAAAATATCCGATAACCATGCCGATGGGGATAATCACCCACCGGTACGGATTGTCCGCAAGCACCTGTCCCAGATAGTTTCCGGCCGGCATAAACCCGGCATTCACTCCGGTGAGAAAAAGGACCAGGCCCGCATAAGTATATATCATTCCCACAGCGGTCTTGATCAGCATCCTTTTCTGCATCCTTTTAAATATGATCTGGAAGATCACAAAGAATATGATAATCGGAAGAAGCGAAATCGCCATCTCTTTCATGTATTCGGGGAATTCTTCCGCAAAAAGCTTCCACAGCTCCACGGAATCACTGATCTCCGGTATTTTGTCCGGCACGTACCGGGCGCTCTCCGGCCGGTAGATCAGGCTGAGCGCGAGAACAGACAAAATGGGGCCCACAGAAGACAGCGCCACAAGTCCGAAACTGTCGTCCTCCGCCCTCTCGTCACTTCGGATGGCAGAGATACCGATTCCCAGAGACATGATAAAGGGCACTGTCATAGGCCCGGTCGTCACGCCGCCCGCGTCAAATGCCACTGCAATAAAATCTCCCGGTGCGAGAAACGCCAGTCCAAATACTATGATATACAGCACGATCAGCATATGTGCCAGTGTGATGTTAAAGAGCATGCGCAGAAGCGCTGCAACAAGAAAAAGGCCCACGCCAAACGCCACGGAAAGCACCAAAATCATATTCGGCACTGCCGGGACCTGTTCTGCCAGTACCTGGAGATCCGGCTCAGATATTGTAACGATAAATCCAAGTATAAAACTCAGAAGGACCATAACTCCCAGCTTCTTTGTCTGGGTCATACAGATTCCCACATTCTCTCCGATCGGCGTCATTGACATATCCACGCCCAGAGTAAAGAACATCATGCCCACGATCAGCAGCACCGCTCCCAACAGGAAAGACAGAAGGATTCCCGGTTCCAGGGGCGCGATCGTAAAGCACAGAAACAGCACGATCGCGATAATGGGAAGAACTGCTTTCAAGGTTTCATTTAATTTTTCATATAATTTTTCCTGTAATCTTTCTCTAATTTTTGCTTTTTTTAAATTCACGCATTCCCTGCCTTTCATTCTCTGCTTCAGCCATATAACGCCAGTCCCGGCCGGTCATTATGGCTTTTGTCTCCTAACTGCTCATCCCTCCAGCATCTGCAGGAACTCTGCTTCAGATATGATCGGGATTCCCAGTTCTCTTGCCTTTCTGTTTTTCGATGAAGTAGAATTGACATCATTATTGATCAGGTAATTTGTCTTGGATGTCACACTTCCGGTTACTTTCCCTCCTCTCTTCTCGATTTCTTCCTTTACTTCCGCGCGGTTTGCAAAATGCTCCACGCTTCCTGTAATAACAAAATTTATTCCTGCAAATTTCCGGCTGTCCTCTGTCTCCTCTTCTTTCGGTATCTCGACCTCTTCAAGAAGACGCCTGAACACGTCTCTGTGCTCTTCATCAGCAAAATAATCCACGTACGCCTTTGAGATCACGCCGCCCACGCCTGAGATCTCATCCAGTTCCTCTTCCGTGGCGTTCAGCACCTTATCCGGGTCATTGTCAAGAGCCCGGCAGATCATCTTTGCGTTTGCGATGCCGATATTGGGGATGCCAAGGCTGTATACCAGCCTCGGAAGCGTTGTTGTACGTGCGTTTTTTATGCTGTTCTGAAGATTTTCATAGGACTTCTCTCCAAAGCCTTCCAGATTCTTGATTTCTTCTGCATGGCGGTCCAGATGGAAGAGATCTGTCAGATCTTTTACATATCCGTTTATGATGAATTTCTCCAGTGTGGCCTCAGAAAGCCCTTCTATATTCATGGCGTCCCGGCTCACGAAGAGGGTGAACGATTTCACGTGCTTTGCCTGGCATTTCGGATTCGTGCAGTAAAGTGTCTTGGTCTCGTTTTCCATGGAAATACGGGTTGCCCCGCCACACACCGGACATACCGCCGGGATATCTTTTACCCCGCTGCGGGTCAGGTTTTCCGCGATCTGGGGGATGATCATATTCGCCTTATACACTGTAATCCTGTCCCCGACTCCCAGTTCCAGTTCTTCCATTATACTGATATTATGGACGCTGGCGCGGCTCACTGTGGTTCCTTCCAGCTCCACAGGCTCAAAGATAGCGACCGGATTGATCAGCCCGGTCCTGGAGGGACTCCACTCAATCTCTTTCAGCGTGGTTTCCCGGATCTCATCCGCCCATTTGAACGCAAAGGAATCTCTCGGGAACTTTGCCGTAGTGCCAAGAGACTGCCCGTAAGCGATATCGTCATAAACGAGCACCAGCCCGTCAGAGGGCACTTCATTCTTCTCGATATGGCGGGCGAACCATTCAACCTCGGCCTCAACCGTCTCCCGTGTGACCGGATGGTTCTCTACCACGTCAAACCCCTGCTCCTTCAGCCACTGCATCTGGTACAGCCTTGAATTGTGGAAATCCACATCTCCCGCATTCACAAGAGTAAAGGCATAGAACCTCACCTTCCGTTTCGCCGTGATCTCATTATTGAGCTGCCGCACAGAACCGCTGCACAGATTCCTCGGATTCTTATATTTTGCGTCCGCGTCTCCGATTTCTTCATTGATCAGCTCAAAATCTTTATAAGAAATAACCGCTTCGCCTCTTAAGACAAGTTCCCCCTGATACGGAATATGCAGCGGAAGATTCTGAAACACCCGCGCATTGTTTGTAACGACCTCTCCCACTTCTCCGTTTCCTCTGGTCACCGCCTTTTCAAGCGTGCCTCCTTTGTATGTGAGAACAATGGTCAGTCCGTCCAGCTTCCATGAGATCACTGCTTTCTGGTCTCCCAGGAACTCCTTCAGCCGTCCCACGTCTTTTGTCTTGTCCAGGGACAGCATCGGTCTTTCATGCCGCTCCTTTGGCAGCTCGCTCAAGACCTCATAACCGACATTAACCGTCGGGCTCGCCGCAAGGGTTGTATTCAGCTCTTTCTCCAGCTCCAGAAGCTCATCATAGAGCCGGTCATACTCATAATTGCTCATGACCTCTGTATCTTCCTGCTCATAAGCGCGGCGCGCCCGGTTCAGGATGTCTACGAGTTCCCGCATCCGGGTCATCTTATTTTCCGTCTGAACCTCAGTCGTTTTTCCATTGTCTGCTATGTTATCTGTTATGTTGTCTGCCAGATTTTCTGCCATAATATCCTCCCGCTCATCTATACTGTTGTCTTCTTACGGACACAGAACACTTTCATGATCCATTCCCCCGGCTGATGCCATGCCGCGGCTCTGCCGGAGAATCTTTTATTTCCTCATAGAGCTCGTCAAGCTCTGCATCTGTCAGCTTTCGGTACTGACCTTCCTTCAGGCTTCCCAGCCGGATGTTCATGATCCGCACGCGCACGAGATCACGCACCTGGTATCCCAGCGCCTCGCACATTCGCCTGATCTGTCGGTTCAGCCCCTGGGTCAGTATGATGGAAAACGTATACTTCCCGATCTTCTCCACCTTACAGGGTCTTGTCACCGTATCCAGAATGGGCACGCCTTCTGACATCTGTTTCACAAATTCTCCCGTGATCTCCCGGTCCACTGTAACCTTGTATTCTTTCTCATGCCGGTTGGCAGCACGCATCATCCGGTTGATAATATCTCCGTTGTTCGTCATGAGCAGAAGCCCCCGCGAATCCTTATCCAGGCGCCCTGCGTAAGTAACACGCACAGGATAGTCCAGAAAACGCACGATACTGTTCCGTTCCCTCTTCTCCTCCGTGCACACGATTCCCCGGGGCTTATTGACTGCAAGCACAATCATCTCATCCTGCCTGGAAACAACTTTCGCTCCGACCTTGACCACCTGTCCCGGAATGATCCGCATGCCGGTCTGCGCGATCCTGCCGTCCACGGTCACCTTTCCATCCTCAATGAGGCGGTCCGCCTCCCTCCTGGAACAAACGCCCGCCTCACTTAAATACTTATTGAGCCTTACCGGCTCTTTCTTCTGTATAAATTCGTCTCTTATCCGATTACTCACCCGTAAATACTCCACTGATATTATTGTCTGTCATAAATGTATTTCCACTGTAAAGGATCAGGATATCCGTAATCCTGTACGTGTCCATGATATCTGTCATGGTACCGCTGTAATATCTGGGATCCACGACAACGATCTCTCTGTAATACGGCGTCAAAAACGGAATAAAGCAGTCCGCAAAGGAATCTTTCACCACAAGAAGCCTTTTATGGCTCGTAGATACGGTCCTGATATCCATGACAGACGTATTTCCGCCGAAAAACACTCCGTATTTGTCTCTTGTTTCCAGCTTCGAAGAATCATACAGGGAGGTCCTTTTCTTTCCCTCGTCCACGTAATTCACAACCACGTCGTCATCCCCTTCTGTGGGCACGTAGATGTCGATCTGCTCTTTCTCATCCAGTCCGACTCCGCTCTTGGATGCCAGAACACCGTTAAAGCTGTCTGTCACCGTATAAGATACATAGTCGTCAGAAACGTCCTCCTCGATTCCAAGGCTTGCCGCTGCTTCCTGAAATACATAAAACGCTCCCTGAGTTGTCCAGTGATGGTCCGTCTTATAGTATAGCTTTTCCGCTTTATGCTTATTCAATGTGGAATATGCATCCACCCACTTCACTGAATCCCCGAGCCCGCGCTCAACCATGCTGAACATCTGCCTCTGGTCCTCCACGCTGGCAAAAGCCGGCAGGCTGTCACTTAAGATACATGCCGCGTCAGGAATCAGCATAACCGTAGCCGGGATATCTGAATAAGTGTTTGCAAAGCTTTTCACCGCATTGATATTCGCAGTGAACAGTTCATTGTCCGGCACAGCAATGTCTTCCAGAAGCTGTCCGTCCCTGCCGATATAGACACCGTTCTCCATCCTGCTGCCCCCTAGCCGGTCCAGTCCAACCTTAAGGCTCCTCCACAGGTTCCTTCCGGCAAACTGATCGCTCATGTAACTCTCCCACTGCTCCATAAAGTCCCCGTTCAGGACGCTTGTCAGGCTCGGCGCGGGCAGAGTCTCCAGCACTCTGTTTTCCTCCTCTGACTGTTCTTTATCCGGAAGGAGAAGATTCACGATCAGCACCAGGAACAAACTCAATATAAATATTTTTCCGATCAGGCTCTCAATATGCCCTCTTCTTTTCCTGTTATCCATAGCTCCCACCTAAAATCTGAAATATAAAAACGGGTTGAACGTGTCCGTCACGAGAAACGCGGCTGAAATCACAAATATACCCATATATATAACAGCCGCTGCCGCTGCCTTTGCCTTCTCGTTCCCGAGCATCCGCGGAACAAGATTGACAAGCCGGAGCCCCAGCGCAGATGAACCAAGCACTGCCAGAAGATATAAAAGCCAGTGCGTAAAGAGGAGGAACGCTCCCTCCGAGTCCACGATCCCTGCCCCGCCTCCGATCATAGACCCCAGATACCGCAGGGCATATCCAAGGCTCGGGCTGAAGAAGAATACCCAGCCCACCAGCACAAGGACCATGGTATAAATATGTCTCACGACCCCGGGCAGCCGGTCAACGGAGGCTCCCCATACGTATTTTTCCATCACAAGGATTACCCCGTAGTACACGCCCCACGCGATAAAATTCCACGCTGCTCCGTGCCACATGCCGGTCAGTGTCCACACTGCCATCAGGTTGAAAATGTTTCTGGATACAGAGCACCTGTTTCCTCCAAGGGGAATATACACATACTCCCGGAACCATGTACTCAGGGAAATATGCCACCTTCTCCAGAATTCTGTAATGCTCTTTGATATATACGGATAATCGAAATTCTTCTTAAACTCAAAGCCGAACATTTTCCCGAGTCCCACAGCCATATCCGAATATCCGCTGAAATCAAAATAGATCTGGAACGCATAGGAAAACACACCCAGCCATGCCGTGAGCACAGAGAGGCTGCTTGCCGGCATATCCGCGATCTGCTCGAACACTGCCCCCACAGAATTGGCAATGACCACTTTCTTCGCCAGACCGATAATAAAATAAACCGCGCCCTGTCCCAGCCGGCGTACAGAAATCTTCCTGTTCTTAAGCTGTGCCTCGATATCCACATAACGCACGATCGGGCCCGCAATCAGCTGCGGGAACATGCTGATATACAAAGCAAAATACAGGATGTTCTTCTGCGGGTCCGCCTTTTTCCGATAAATATCCACAAGATAGGATATTGCCTGGAATGTGTAAAACGAAATTCCCACCGGAAGCGGAAGCTCCCGGTACGGTATATCTGTCGGAAGGACAGAATTCAATGTGTTCAGAATAAACCCATAATATTTGAAAAATCCAAGAATCAGCACATTGACCGCAACGGCAAAAGCAAGGCTCCGCTTTGCCTTTCTCTGATCTTCCTCATTTGCCTTGATATCCCGTCCGCAGAAATAATTAAAAAGAATGGACAGGATCATGAGCACCACATAGACCGGCTCGCCCCACGCATAGAAAAAAAGGCTCGCGATCAGAAAGACCACATTTTTCGCCTTATTCGGTACAATATAATAGACTGCCATCACCAACGGCAGAAATAAAAATAAAAACGTAATACTGCTAAATAACATCCAATGCTTTCCTCTCTTTACAGCCTGCCAGCCGGCACGGCCTTATCCCTGGTTACAGACTGTTACTGAAAACTTCCAGATATTCCTCTGCTTTCGGGGCGGCTGCAAAGAAGATGTAGGTTCCTCTCACGCTCTGCACCGCATCCTCAAGCAGCTTCACTTCCTCCGGGGCATAGCCGTCGAAATCATTTTTTCTTGCCTCGACCCTCTCTTCAATCGCCTCTCTGACTTCCTGGGCCTGGCTCTCATCATTCACTTTGATTAACAGCACCTCTTCTGCTGAAATGCTGAACTCAGAGGAATAATACATCACGCCTTCATAGTCCGCCCCGCTCAGCCCAAACGCCCTCTTAAACGCAGCCCCGTCCTGCAGTGTCAGATTGCTCTTATCCAAAGAACTGCTGACCGATTCTTCCACCTCGTCAAAAGGGCGGCTGCTTCCGCTTGCATACAGAAGAAGCAGCGCAACAAAAGCCACGATCAACAGCAGAATCACATACTTCATTATACGGGCAATATTTATTCTTCCTGATTTCATAACGCAGCCACCTCCGCCATACGCTGTGCCCAGATCGGATAGAAATCCGCTTTAAAATGCACTCCGTCCTGCTCATAATACTGTTCTTCCACCAGGCTGGTATTGTCGATAAACGCGACGGTCTGGCTGTCACACAGTTCCTTCAGCGCCTCGTTGTAATCCGGAATCTTTGCCAGTAAAGGTTCTTCCTCTATAGCTTTCTCCTGCACGGGGAAAATGGAATTGACAAAAATATGCGCGTCAGGCACTTCTTCCTTAAGCTGTGTGAGCACGGCTCTGTATTCAGAAATAAAACTGTCCACGTCTCCGTTTGTCGCAGTCACGTCATTCATTCCCAAGTACAGAAAAAGAACACTCGGACTTAATTCCTTTACGTTTGCAATCTGTCCATCCAGCTCGTCCAAGTGCACGCCGATCTCCGCTGCCACGCTGGAAGCATTCAGTATATCGTATTCCAGAAATCCTTCTGCCACAGAATCCCCCAGCACCACGGCCCCCGCAAATTTTTCCTTAATGCTGCGTGTATCTTCCGCATTATTATCCTGCTGTTCAAGCAGGCTGATCTTCTCTTCAATAGCTGTAATATCTCCTGCTTCCTCCTGCTGAATGTATTCCAGCCCTGCCGAAGTATCAACCCTGCCGCCCAGAAGCCCTCTGACTCCCTGGACAATAAGTATGATCACCGCGGCAGCCACCACAATACACAAGCCGATAATGATACGTCTCTTCGTTCTCTGTTTTATTCTATTCATAAATTACTCATACTCTCTATGTGAATTTGATATCATGTCTCACTAAATATCCAGCGGCAACAGTTCACCACTTTATCTATATAATAATACTTTTTTTGCACTCAAAAGTCAATGACGGCACTTTTGTTTTATGATACAATAAGACAGCACAAAGATGATTCAGACAAGGAGCACAGCATGATTGCATTTTCCCTGACAAATATAAAAGAATTTATGTCCCATCTTCTTCTTTCAGATACATTTGACTATTTTTCCTTCATTGAAGGCGAGATCGTTACCTTTAATACATTTAAAATCGATGGCTATATCCAGAAGGATTTCTTTGATACAGGCACAGAACTTCCCGAGTACTCTCCGTGGAAAAATGTACGGGACTACTGCTTCTCTATTATCAGAGGCAGGCGCACCCCCTTAAGCTTCCGCTTCATATTCAGCCTGTCCCGCAAAAATATCGAAAGGCTGGTCACCCAAAGCACGCCTTCCCTCGATCCTGCCGGGGTGCAGGGCCTCTATCTGAACATCCACTACGACGGAGAATGCCTCTCCTGCGTAACCGGAACTTCCTTTAAAACCTTTACCATGGATAAAAGCCTGGAACACGCATGGGACGAAATGGTAGAAAGCTTCCTCAAACAAAAGAACATAGAATTTGAGAAAAAGTAAATCCGGATTTGTCGGGGAGACTTTGATGGTGTAAATCATCCGGAAACAGCGGGGGTTTTCCAAGACGTATTCGCAGAGGGCGGATGTGTGGCTTCGGTTCCTGATCCGTAATCTGGGAAAGTCTAGAAAGGCAGG
>DXCD01000055.1 GCA_019116185.1 Candidatus Mediterraneibacter stercorigallinarum | reverse complement strand
ATTAATTTGAAAATTAAGCAATATATACATTATTGTCTTTTATTATTTTTTATAATCTTGTTTTGACAGAATATTTATTTTCTGTATCTGCTCTATTAGAACTTCTTGGTGTATTCCCATAGATCTTATTCTTGAACGCTAAAAAGCACATACTTCTCAGCTTGTTTTCAATCATTTGAAAAAGGGCGGTTTTCTGCTCTCATCCGGTCGGCAGTCCCTGCGGACAAATCCAGGATTTCAAAAGCGAGTCCAAAGGGAACGTTACCGGCAAAACAAAACTTTTATCCAGCCGGAACTGCATCGAACTTGTTCGAATCTACAGTATCCCATCTCTCTTTATCTCCAGAACTTCCGACAGAAACAAAACACTTATTTCTCCGACACAGATCCCCTTCGCACCGCCTTGAAATCCTGCATTTGCGGCGTGGCACTTCCGATTGGATGAATCTAGAAAACAGCAGAGTGCCTTTTCGAAAACCTTTCGGGGATGGGGATGTGTGGATTCTGGAGCGGAGCCGAGCCACACATCCCCATCCCCGAATACGTTATAGAATAATCCTCTGCAGTTTTCGGATGATTTACTCCAGCAAAGGCTCCCCGACAAATCCAGATTTATTCTCCTGCATTCAATCCCGCCAGATATCCTGTACTCCACGCGATCTGCAGATTATACCCTCCGGTCACTGCATCCAGGTCAAGTACTTCTCCGGCAAAGTACAGTCCTTTTACCAGCTTGGACTCCATGGTTCCCGGATCAATCTCTTTTACTGACACACCGCCTTTTGTAATGATTGCTTCATTATAGCCTCTAAGTCCGGTGAGGGTCATTGTAAAATCTTTGATAAGATGTACAAAACGGAGCCGTTCTTCCTTTGTGACCTCATTTACCTTCTTTTCTTCCGGGATGCCGGAGAGTTCAACGATCACGGGCTTTAATTTTGCAGGGAAGAGGCTTCAACCGCGTTTTTGAACTGCCGGTTATGATTTGCCTCAAATTCTCTCAGCACTCTTTTGTCAAGCTGCTCTTCTGTAAGGGCAGGCTTCAGATCGATATGGAGTGTCAGCTCCTGTTCTTTCAGACGCCGCCCCACAATACTGCTGGCGCTTAAGATAACAGGGCCGGTCACGCCATAATGAGTGAAGAGCATTTCGCCGAATTCTTCATACAGTTTCTTCTTGCCGGCTGTAATCCGGATCTCAATGTTGCGCAGAGATAAGCCCATTAATTCTTTTGCATACCATTCTTTCACTTCCATTGGCACCAGAGACGGGGAAAGTTCTGTCACCTTATGTCCGCACGCCCGGGCGAACCGGTATCCGTCTCCTGTGGAGCCTGTAGACGGATACGAGATCCCACCTGTTGCGATGATCACTGCATCAGAATACAGCTTTTTCCCGGATGAAAGAATGACTCCTCCCGCGTTTTCATCTTCAATGAGAATTTCTTTTACTTCTGACTTAAGGCAGACCTCCACTCCGAGCCGTTTCATCTCCTGCTCCAGCGCCCGGATGACATCAGAAGAATGATCAGATTCCGGGAAAACCCTTCCTCCTCTTTCGACCTTTGTCTTCACTCCCAGATCTTCAAAGAAGTCTATAACCTGGTCATTCGTCAGACTGTAAAAGCTGCTGTATAAGAATTTGGGATTACTGACAACTGCGGAAAAGAGATCCTCAATGTCCGCGGAATTTGTTATGTTGCACCTGCCTTTTCCGGTGATAAACAGTTTCCTGCCGAGCTTCTCGTTCTTCTCAATTAAAAGAACCTCTTTCCCATTCCGGGCCGCGGTGACCGCTGCCATCATTCCTGCCGCGCCTCCGCCTGCTACAATGACTTTACTCATCTGCCTGCCCTGCCTTTCCTACATTCTGTATATCAGAAGGCTCGGGCTCTTTTTCTGTATCATTTACAGAGAACGAACCGCTCACGGGATTCAGTTCGTCGCCGCTGTATACCTGATATTCGCCCCAGAGCTGCTCCAACGTCTCCAGCGTTGAGACAACTTCTTTCTGTTTTTTCATACACAGCGCCACAACCAGCGCATTGATCACGCTCAGTGGCGCCACAAGGGAATCTACAATAGATGCCATATCACTGCGAGCGATCAGATTACAGGATGAATACAGATTCATAGGAGAATGGATGCTGTCTGTAAGGGTGATCACCTTTGCTTTCCGATTGCTGGCGAATTCCAGAGCTTTCAGGGCACGCATGGAATACCGCGGGAAACTGATGCCTATGATTACATCCTTTTCGTTAATGCGTATCAATTGTTCAAATATTTCGCTGGAACTGTTTGTCGCTACAGTCGTAACATTTTCACAGATCAGATTCAAATAGAATCCCAAAAATGACGCCAGAGGAGCGCAACTCCTGATCCCGATCACATAGATCCTCTCCGCATCAAGTATAGTATCAATCGCCAGATTAAATGCCTTGTGATCAATTACTGCAAGAGTCTGTTTGATCTTCTCAATATCTGACTGCAGAACTGTCTCCAGGATCTCGCTCTGGCTGATCCTGCCATAAGTGACTTCCATTCTCTGAATTGAATTCAGCTTATTTCTGACCAATTCCTCCAGCGCTTTCTGGAATCCCGGATATCCCTTGTATCCGAGCTGGATTGCAAAGCGGACTACCGTGGATTCACTGACTCCTACGGTCTCCCCCAGCTTCGCCGCTGTCAGAAATACCGCTTTATCGTAATTGGCACACACATAATCAGCCAGCCTGCGCTGACCCTTACTCATTTTTGAATATTTTTCTTCGATCCTGAGGATCAATTCGTTTGTCGTGTTTTCTGCTGTTTCCATAATCCTATACTCTATCCTTATTTTTCTAACCCTCTGTTTTTTCAAATCCTGTACGCTCTGTCTTTTCGGCGCCGGTATTACATACAGGCACCGGCATTTCATACAGGCTTTGTATAATCTTTAAGCCAAGCTATCTCCTCCTCGTTTAAATAAGGAGACACTGTCTCGAAAACTTTCTTATGATAATTGTTGAGCATACCCCGCTCTTCTTCCGTCATTTCATCCGGAAGCAGCGCGTCAAGGTCGATCGGAACATAGGTCAGCGGCTCAAAGCGCATAAACTGCCCGTATTCATTCTTCTCATCCTCGCACACCAGAAGCTCATTCTCAAGGCGGATGCCGTGAGAGCCTTCAATATATAGCCCCGGTTCATCTGTGATCACCATGTTCTTTTCCAGGACCGGAGCCGGTGTTCTGCCTTCCTTCCAGCGGAAATTCACAGGCGGCTCATGGACATTGAGAAGATGGCCTACTCCATGTCCTGTTCCATGATTGAAATTCACCCGTTTTGCCCAGAAGACCTCTCTTGCGATGCAGTCCAGGTTCGCCCCGCTGCACCCATGAAGAAATACGGTATTCATCAGCCGGAGCATCGCACGGGCAACAAGGGTAAAGTCCGCCTTTTCCCGTCGGGAGACCTCGCCCAGCGCAACTGTACGGGTGATATCCGTGGAGCCTTCCATGTAATGCCCGCCGGTATCTGTCAGCAGCAGTTTTCCCTCCGCAAGAGCTGCATTCGTCTCTTCCGTCGCGCTGTAATGGACAATGGCACCGTGATCTGCAAATGCGCTGATCGGTTCAAAGCTTGCTTCCAGATATCCTCCCTGCTCCGCACGGAAGGCTTCCAGCTTTTCGGACGCAGATATCTCTGTAATTTCCTGCTTTCCGATATTCTTTTTCAGCCAGTACATAAACTTGGTATGCGCTGCCGCATCTTTTAAGTGTGCCTTTTTAATATTTTCAATTTCAGTATCATTTTTCATGCATTTCATCAGGATTTCCGGATTCTCTGCTTCTCTGATCCCGATATGTTCCGGAAGCCTTCTGTACAGCGCATAACTTACTCTCTCTGTATCCAGCAGCACGCCGGATGACGCAGGAAGGGCTGCAACCGCTTCCCCAATCTCATCATAAGGACGGAGCGCAATGCCGTTCTCCGCAAGATCCGCCAGCATCTCCGGAGAAAATTTGGTCTCATCTGCAAAGAGTTCCCCGTGATCACTGTATAAGATCAGATAGCTGAGGACAAGCGGACAGTATGCCACATCATTCCCGCGGATATTGAGCAGCCATGCAATATCGTCCAGGCTTGTGAGAAGATGGACGTCAGCGTCATGCTCTTTCATCTTTTCCCGCACGCGCGCCAGCTTTGAGGCAGCGCTCTCGCCGGCATATTTTTCTTCAAGTGAAAATGCCTTTTCTTCCGGCAGAGAGGGTCTGTTTTTCCAGACTCTTCCGACAAGGTCATGCCGCCAGTTCACACTTCCGTTCTTTCGTGCTGCCGCGTTTTCATAACCCTTTCCTTCTCCGATCCCGACGGTTCTTCCGTCAAATCCGATCACGCCCTCCTCCGGAAGTTCTTCTTCCAGAAATTCTTCGATGGTGCCGCAGTCCGGCTCTCCCATTTTGCAGAGAGTGATCCCGCTTCCTTCCAGTTCTTTTTCTGCCTGAATGAAATACCTGCCGTCTGTCCACAGACAGGCTTTATCCTGTGTAAACACAACCGTGCCAGCAGATCCGGTAAATCCGGTCATATACTGGCGTGCCTTGAAATAGCTTCCCACATATTCACTTTGATGATAATCCGCGGAGGGCACAATCCAGATGTCGATCCCTTCCCGCTCCATCTCGCCGCGCAGTACGGCAATCCTGTCAGTAACTTTCATCAGGAATCCTCCTGTCATAAAAATCTTACTTAAATTCTGATCCCAAATCTTATATATCATAACACTAAACATCATCTTGTACAAATAAAAAAGGGAAACGAATTCTCGGAATCTCATTTTAGGTACAGTCTTTCCATGACGGTACGAATAAAACAGGACCGCTCCACTCTGGGATCGGTCCTGTAATCAAAGCGCCTGTTTCAGTTTTTCATATAACGGATTATACCGGATATGCGCCGTTTTCTGTATCTGCTACTGTGGCATCTACCTTTGTCTGCTGTGCCTGTCTGTACTTGAAGAAGTCCACAGCCACCTGCGGGAACAGCGCATATGTCAGCACGTCTTCATCCTGCTGGATCCACTGCTCGCATTCTTTACGGAGAGTATCCAGCTCATTCGGGATCAGATCTGCCGGACGGCAGGTAATGATCTCTGCGTCCTCTCCAAGGATCTTCTTCTGAACCTCAGGATTCACCGGCTTCACGGTAGCGCCGTATCTTCCTGCAAGGATGTCTTTCGTCTCTTTTGTCGCCATCTTATAGCGCTCGCCCATCAGTACGTTGAATACAGCCTGGGTTCCCACGATCTGAGAAGACGGAGTAACAAGCGGGGGCTCTCCCAGGTCCTTACGCACTCGCGGAACTTCTTCAAGCACTTCGTAGAACTTGTCTTCCGCTCCCTGTTCTTTGAGCTGGGAAGTCAGGTTCGAAAGCATGCCTCCAGGAACCTGATAGAGAAGCGTCTTAATATTTACGCCCATGTTCTTTGGATTCAGCAGACCGCTGTCAAGAGCCTCGTCCCTGATCGGACGGAAATAATCCGCGATCTCTGAGAGAAGCTTCTGATCAAGTCCTGTGTCATAAGGTGTTCCCTTGAATGTCTCTACCATAACCTCTGTCGCCGGCTGAGATGTTCCCAGAGCGAACGGAGAAATTGCCGTATCAATGATATCTGCGCCCGCTTCGACAGATTTCATGTAAGTCATGGAAGCCACGCCTGACGTATAGTGTGTATGCATCTCAATCGGGATGTCTACTGCTTCTTTCAGCGCGGTTACAAGCTCTGTCGCCTGATACGGGCAGAGAAGGCCTGCCATATCTTTCACGCAGATCGAGTTTGCGCCCATATCCTCAATTCTCTTCGCAAGGTCTACCCAGTAGTCCAGCGTATAGGCATCGCCCAGTGTATAGGACATTGCCACCTGTGCGTGAGCTTTCTCTTTATTTGCCGCTGTGACCGCTGTCTGAAGATTACGGATATCGTTCAGGCAGTCAAAGATACGGATGATATCAATACCATTCGCAGCGGATTTCTGCACAAAATACTCTACCACGTCATCTGCATACGGGCGGTATCCGAGAATATTCTGGCCGCGGAAGAGCATCTGAAGTTTCGTGTTTTTAAAGCCGTCGCGGAACTTTCTCAGTCTCTCCCACGGATCCTCTTTGAGGAAACGCAGGGATGCGTCAAATGTAGCGCCGCCCCAGCACTCTACTGCGTGATAGCCTACTTTGTCCATCTTGTCAATGATCGGAAGCATCTGCTCTGTTGTCATTCTTGTAGCGATCAGGGACTGATGTGCGTCACGCAGGATCGTTTCTGTAATCTTAACTGGTTTCTTTTCCATTTCTGCCATTTCTTTGTCCTCCAAATTTATTACTTAACGCCAAAGATCGCCATAAATGTTCCGGCAACGACCGCGGTTCCGATTACACCGGCAACGTTTGGTCCCATCGCGTGCATCAGCAGGAAGTTGGTCGGGTCTGCTTCTGCTCCGACTTTCTGGGAGACACGCGCCGCCATAGGAACTGCAGATACACCGGCAGAACCGATCAATGGATTGACCTTGCCTCCGGATGCCCAGCACATCAGTTTTCCGAAGAGTACCCCTGCCGCCGTTCCGAAAGCAAAAGCAATCAGGCCAAGGATAACGATCTTGATTGTGTCTACATTCAGGAATGCTTCCGCGCTTGTTGTTGCGCCTACAGATGTACCAAGCAGGATAACAACAATATACATCAGGACATTTGCGGCTGTATCTGTAAGCTGACGTACAACGCCGGACTCTTTGAACAGGTTGCCGAGCATGAGCATACCTACCAGCGGAGCTGTCGTAGGAAGAATCATGCAGACAACGATCGTGATGATGATCGGGAACAGGATCCTCTCAAGCTTGGATACCGGACGGAGCTGCTCCATCTTGATCTTACGTTCTTTCTCTGTTGTCAGAAGTTTCATGATCGGCGGCTGGATAATCGGCACAAGCGACATATACGAGTATGCCGCCACCGCGATCGGTCCGAGGATCGCTGTCTGTTCCAGCTTTCCGGCAAGGAAGATGGAAGTCGGTCCGTCAGCGCCTCCGATAATAGAGATCGCTGCCGCAGCCTTATCTGAGAATCCCATTGCCATAGCGCCGAGATATGCTGCAAAAATACCAAACTGTGCCGCAGCCCCGAGAAGGAAACTCTTCGGATTTGCGATCAGCGGTCCGAAGTCTGTCATTGCGCCGACTCCAAGGAAGATCAGCGACGGAAGGATGGACCACTCGTCAAGGAGATAGAAATAGTATAAAAGTCCTCCTGTCCCGTTCGACGCTTCTTCCGGGCTGACCATAATATCCGGATAGATATTGACAAGCAGCATGCCGAAGGCGATCGGGACAAGCAGCAGCGGTTCAAAACCGTGCCTGATTGCCAAATAGAGGAAGATGCAGGCAACACCGATCATGATCAGGTTTCCTACTGTAAGATTCATGAATGCGGTCTGCTCTACCAGGTTCCCAAGTGTATTTGAAATATATTCCATTTGTCAAACCTCCTGGTGAAGTAACTAGTTTAATGTAGCAAGTACTGCTCCTGCCTCAACGGCGTCGCCTACTGCCACATCAATGCTGGCAATGGTTCCTGCTTCCGGGGCAACGACCGGAATCTCCATTTTCATTGCTTCGATAATAACAACCGCGTCTCCAGCCTGTACACTCTGACCCACTGTAGTCGGGATCTGGTACACTTTGCCGGCCGCGCCAGCCTTCACCTGGATCCTTCCGGTACCCGCCGCTTTCGGAGCTGGTGCCGGTACAGGAGCAGCCTTCGGAGCTGCCGGCGCCGCCTTCGGAGCCGCTGCCGGTGCTGTGCCTGCGCCTTTTTCCTCCACTGTTACATCATATACATTTCCGTTTACTGTAATTGTATAATTTTTCATTTCTGAATCCTCCTGATCATTAATTCCATTTATTTGATTTTCTTCTCTTGATCGATCTCACGACAAATCCATCCGGGGAAGTTCCCTCAGACGCTGCAACCGCCGCTGCAATTACTGCCGCCAGTTCCGTGTCGTCTGCCTCATCTGGCTCAGCCACAGGTGCCGGAGCGGATGCTGCTGCAGGTTCTGCAGCAATTGCCGCTGTTTCCGGAGTCTTCCGGAATTTTTTCTCAAGAGCCGGAATAAACTTCAGAAGCCAGATAATAAAGGAAAGAAAGATCAATACAGCGAATGTAGTTCCCATGCCGAGCACCGTATTGAGCCCTGCCTTCTGAAGGATTTCGCCAATACTGTAATCAGCGCTCACTGTAAGGCTTTCCATGTTCCCATCTTCGTCAAATGCAAATTCTACTGTTCCGCTTCTGTCTGTGAAGTTCACTTCAGCAGACAGAGTCGGTCCGTCGTTCGTAACCTCCATGGTGTAGTCACCCCGGTCAACAAACGCGCCGCATTCTTCCACGCCGGCGTTCCATGCGTCAATCATGGACAGGAAGTTTTCTCCTGTGATCGGAACTCCGGTGTCGAGCATTGTCAGGTCGAGCTCCAAATCTGACAGATCACTAAAGAATGCCATATCGTCAGCTGACATCGCGCTAAAGTTCTGAATGATAAAGTCAGCGTACTGTTCCAGCTGCGCCTGATCATATTCTGTTGTGTCGGACTTACTGCATCCTGTGAACAATCCCAGCGCAAGGATGAGGACAAGTCCTAATAAACTGATTTTTTTCTTCACTTCGCCTCACCTCACTAAACTGTCCCGTGCTTTTTGTCCGGACGGTCCTCTCTCTTTGTGAACAGCATCTCAAATGCTCCGATCACATATTTTCTTGTATCAGCAGGCTCGATGATCGCATCCACATATCCTCTTCTTGCCGCTGCCATAGGACTGGACTGCAGTTCTTTATACTCTGCCGCTTTTTCCTTCTGAGTATCAGCATCAGCATCTGCATACATGATCTTTGCCGCCAGGTCCGCATCCATCATTCCAATCTCAGCCTCCGGCCATGCGTAGACCATATCCGCTCCGATCGACTTGCTGTTCATCGCTACATATGCGCTTCCATACGCCTTGCCCACGATCACATTTACCTTCGGAACAGTTGCATTCGCAAATGTATAAGTCATCCTTGCAACCGCCCTTGCCATGTTCTTTTCAGACTCAACTGTAGCTGCAAAGCCGGCGACATTCGTCAGAGTAAGCACCGGAATTGAAAACGCGTCACAGAAATTCACAAAATCAATCGCTTTCTTGCAGCCATCAACTGTAAGCGCACATTCGCAGGAAGTTTCCACAACCCCGTCTGCTCCGTAAACTTTCGTACGGTTTGCAACAGCACCCACGGTCATGCCGTTCAGACGGATGAAACCTGTCACCATCTCTTTAGCATACTCTTTTTTCATCTCGCAGAAAATCTGATCATCTGCGATCTGTGACAGAACGATGGAAGCGTCCTCTGCTGCATTCGCAAGATCTGTACATACACGATTCAGGTCATCTGTGCATTCCTCATAGGAGAGGTCATCCTCATAATTTGCCGGGATCATGCATACCAGTGAACGGATCTGTCCCAGGATCTCTGCCTCAGTTCCAATTCCATCCACAAGCCCTGCTGTCGCGCTCTGATATTTCGCGCTTGAAGTGTCGCATCTGGAGATTTCATTTCCTTCCAGAGCATTCGGAGAATTCACGAAAAGTTTTCCTTCTTTTTCCTCCATAAATGTAAAGTCAGCCAGACCGGGAACTACTGCAAGTCCCCCTCCGCACATCCCAAAAACAGCCGCGATCTGCGGTACTACGCCTGAAGCCATTGTCTGCTTGTAATAAAGCCCGCCAAACGCCTCAAGAGCGTCTGTTGACTCCTGGAGTCTTAAACCGGCACAGTCAATCAGTCCGATCACCGGCGCGCCCATCTTCATTGCCATATCGTAGATATTTGCGATCTTTTTCGCATGCATCTCTCCGATCGCTCCGTTGAGCACCGCGGCATCCTGACTGTATACATATACAAGATTGCCGTCAATCACTCCATATCCGGTAATAACACCGTCTGATGGAGTCTCTTTTTCCTGCAGGTTGAAATCCGTACTTCTGGCAGTAACAGCACCACCGAT
>DXCD01000054.1 GCA_019116185.1 Candidatus Mediterraneibacter stercorigallinarum | reverse complement strand
GGTCACGCTATTTCTGTTCCTTTCCTGTTTTCTGACTGAATCTGTCGTCTTTATGAAACAGGGATATCATAGCACTAAAAGAAAGGATATACAAGCTTTTTCTGTTCCGCTTTTCTGCTCCGTGTTGACATTCATAGTCTGCCATGGTATATTAAGTGTACTATATGAGATAATACACTTAATACACGTGTATCAGAGAAGAGGGATGCCATGATTTCAATTGATTATCAGAGCAAGCTGCCGCTCTATGAGCAGATCGCGCAGAGGTTCCAGACGCTGATCTTAAAAGGCGTTCTGCCTCCCGGCGGGCAGATGCCGTCCGTGCGGACCCTGGCAGTGGAATTGTCGATCAATCCAAACACCATCCAGAAAGCATATTCTCTGCTGGAGCAGCAGGGGTATATCTATCCGGTGAAGGGCAGGGGCAATTTCGTGTCAGAGAGTTCCGCGCTCGTGCAGCAGGAGAAGGAATCTCTGCTGGAAGATGTCCGGCGGCTGGCAGAGGAAGGAAAAGAACTGGGGATTCAGCGGACAGAATTGATACAGGTCATTGACCGGATCTATCGGAAGGGGGATTCACATGATTGAGCTGAAGAATGTTGACAAGAAATTTCAGGATATCCACGCCGCAGACCAGATTACCGCATCGATCCAGGACGGTCTGATCTTCGGCCTGGTCGGGTCGAACGGCGCGGGGAAGAGCACGCTCCTGCGCATGATCTGCGGTGTTGTAAAACCGGACAGCGGGGAAATACTGGCGGACGGGGAGTCCGTATTCGAGAATCCGGCGGCGAAATCACAGATCTGTTTTTTGTCAGATTCGCCATATTATTTTGCCAATGCCAATATCGGGGAAATGCGGGATTACTATATGACGGTTTATCCTGCGTTTGACCGGAAGATGTTTGATTCTCTTGTAAATAAATTTGAACTGGATCCAAAGCGGAAGATCAATTCTTTTTCAAAAGGAATGAAAAAGCAGGTGTCCATCCTCCTCGGGCTGTGCGCAAAGACAAAATACCTTCTGTGCGACGAGACATTTGACGGGCTCGATCCCGTGGTGCGCCAGGCGGTGAAGAGCCTGTTCGCAGCAGAGATCATGAACCGGGACTTTACTCCGGTGATCTCGTCCCACAACCTGCGGGAACTGGAGGATATCTGCGACAGTGTGGGGCTTCTGCACAAAGGAAAACTGCTCCTGACTCAGGATCTGGACCACATCAAATCCAACATCTGCAAGCTGCAGTGCGTGATACCGGATTCCCACAAAGAGCAGGAGATGCTCAGCGCCCTGCGTGTGATCAAGATGGAGCGCTCGGGATCACTGCTGACGCTGACCGTGCGCGGCAGCAGAGGAGAAGTGCTTTCGCTTGCTCAGGATAAGGGGGCTCTCTTTGCAGAGACACTTCCCCTGACATTGGAAGAGATATTTATCAGCGAAACGGAGGTGGCAGGTTATGACATCAAAGATTTCTTATATTAAACTGATCCGTGCGGATATCCGGCACAGAGGGTGGCTTGCCGCGCTTACCGGCATTGGGCTGTTCCTCGGGATGCCGGTATATACGATGCTCTATATAGACAGCTGGTTCGGAGGCAGCCCGGTTGTGTGGGTGGCAGAAGGGGCGAACGCCGCAGAGATCCAGAACAGGGCATATATGATAGAACAAATCCGTAATATTTTCCCGGGGCTGCTCAATGGGTTTAGATTGTCTTATCTGGCGGCAGCGATCGCGGTGCTTGCCGTGCTGTGTGCACTGACGGGATTTGGATATATCCATTCAAAGGAGAAGCTGGACTTTTACCACGCGCTTCCGGTAAAGAGAGGGCAGTGGTTTGCAGTAAGTTATATTTCGGGACTTGTGATCTTCCTTGTGCCGTATGTGATCTGTTCAGCGCTTACCATTGCCGTGGGCGGGATAAATGGGATCATGACAGCGCGGGTGGCGGCAGAATCGGTCATGGCAGCGGCAGGCGGTATTTTTGCTTTTCTTATAATATATCATACGTGTATTCTGGCGGCGATGCTGACAGGACAGACGGTGACAGGACTTCTTGCCGCGCTTGTGGCCGCTGTGTATCCGTTTATGGTATTCGGGCTGTTTACAGCGATGAAGGGTATCTTTTTTGAAACCTATTACGGGGCTGCGTCAACGCTTACTGATACGCTGGCAGAGAATCTGTCGCCTGCCGGGCTGTTTGTCAAGCTGATTACAAATACGGCAGCCGGAGTTCCAAGCACAGGCTTCCTGATCACGGCGGCAGTGATCACAGTTCTCCTTTTGGGAGGCGCCCTGCTCCTGTATCGGGTCTATCCGTCGGAAGCAGCGGGAAACGCGCTTGCTTTTCCGCGGACCGCACCGGTATTTAAAGTAATGATCTGCATCCCGGCGGCGCTGTTCATCAGTCTTATTGCCAAGTCATTTATGGGGATCTCGGGGACAAAATGGATTGTTGTATTAAGCCTCCTTACGGCGGTGATCCTCTGTGGAGTGATCGAATTTATTTACCAGCAGGATATACGGATGCTGTTAAAGGGATGGATCTCGTCTGTTATCTCAGTGGCAGGCGTGGCTCTTGTCCTGTGTGTGTTCCAGTTTGATCTGTTCGGGTACGACACTTATGTGCCGGATCAGGACAGGGTGGAAAGTATCAGTTTCCGTCCGGAATCTTTCTGGGGATATTTTGAATACCCGGAAAACTATGTAGGCTATGAAGATAGCTCATTAGTGGGAAGCGTCGCCTCTGCTGAAGGAACAGAAGCGCTCTATCGCCTGGCGCAGACAGGCGTGGGAAATCTGGAGGAGGGTTATACTCCCGGAGTCCTCGATCTTGCCTCCACGGACAGTGAAATCGGCAAAGGCTATGTCAATACCGTTTTCCGTTATAAGCTGTCGGGCGGCAGAGAAGTGTACCGCAGGTACTGTCTGGAACGCGGGGAGGTCCTTTCTGTGTTAGAAGAACTGTGCCGGAGCGAAGATGTGAGAAAAGAACTGTTCCCCATCTTTCATGTAGACACATCAGAGGTGGCATCGGTATCGTTCCGTGATGCTTATGGCGTGGGGACGCCGGCAGAATTAAGTGATGAACAGATGCAGACTCTTTTGGACGCGTATAAAAAAGACGTGATGGAAGTGGATATTAATGTACTCGCCGGGAATAATCCTCTCGGAGAGCTTCTGCTGGAGATCCCTGATAAGAGTATAACAGATCTGTCTGCCGAAAGTGCCGCGGTGAGCGCGGATGTAGAATCAGGAAACAGCGTTCAGCCGGGGACAGTGACCATGGGAAGCTTCTATATTTATGAGGGATATGACAATACCCTTGCCTGCATGGAAGAATACGGCTATACCCTGCGCACGGAGATTGCGCCAGAAGACGTGACACAGGTTACTCTTTATCTGTCTGCGGAATCCATGCGGAGCGGGAAGCATGCAGAGCTCCTGTCACAACTCTCGCCGAGCGTTGAGCGATTCGCTTCCGATGACGGAGCGCAGGATATCACGATCCGCATGCAGGAAGATATCCGTACTGTACTGGAGCGCATTGAACCGTATAACAGCGGTATCCTGGGAGGCGGCACAGGGCTGGGAGACTATGCGGATATCCAGTTCGAGGAAGGAAGCAGCTATTATTCTTATAAGATCAAATAATGTATCCGATCAATGGCGCAGGATCTGACAATATATCAGATTGAGTCGTGTGCTGCTCTTTGCACCGCAGACCTGAGCTTCGGACCGGCGACGGCGGCGATAATGATCTTGACCCCGTCGCCCGGCAGATAAGGCAGGACGCCGATAGAAAGGGCGGCGGGAAACGTCAGTTCCATCTGTGTGGCAAGCCATGCGGTGCCGAAGAGATAGCACACTGCCATGCCAAGGATCATGCCGATGACAGCGGCAGTGTTCTTCCCGGGGAAAGCTTTC
>DXCD01000053.1 GCA_019116185.1 Candidatus Mediterraneibacter stercorigallinarum | reverse complement strand
GATTATCTCTGGATGGGATTCCTGTGAAAGGGCGTTTCGGGTGCAGTACATGCTGGAATCCTCTTCAGCCGGAAGCGGAACCAGATAAAGAGACAGAAGAGCTGATGGCAGAATACGGGTGCAGCCGGGATTACGGATGGCTTTTCCTGAGAACGTCCTGCGAATGGGAAGACAGCCCTGTGCTGTCTCCGAAGAAGCTGGAGTGCGTGCTTTCTGCCAGAAAGCGTCCTGTGACTGCCGCGCATTTTGCGACGGATGAGAGAGAGGAATCGGATACGGAAAAGCGCGTGGAACTGACGCACCCGATAACAGGTGATACATATACGCTTACGGTCCGCAGCTGTGAAACGGGCCAGCACGACGGAAACTGGGGTGACAGGGATGATGATTGGGAATATCCTTCCTGGTATCAGGCTCTGACTTATACCGTTGAACCGGAACTCCCCATCGAAGACCTGACAGTACAGGACTGTGCAAAAGGCGGCCAGCCGCGCAGGAAAGAAAAGGAGCACAAAGAGGATGGCGAAGGCTCATCCCTTTGTGCTGTCAGCGTGGCAGTTGTTCCCTCATATCCTCAGGATGAGGGAGACGGGCTGAAGATCAGGGCTGCCTGCTCATCCCTTTACTTCGAACCCGTGGACAAGGTGGAGTGGAGAGCTGTCTTCCACGTAAAGGAGAAGAAAGAGCTCTGTGTGACTGCAAAGCTTGGCTGATATCAGCTGAGGCTGCACAGCGAGCATCCGGTCGGCGTTGCCGCGCAGCCTCCGAGAGCTGTCTCACGGTATTCGTGGGGCAGGTGTTTCCCGACCGTATACATAGCGTCCAGCATCTCGTCAAAGGGGATGGGCTGCCGGATCCCTGCAAGACTGAGTTCCGCCGCTGTGAGCGCGTTTGCCGCTCCGGCGGCGTTTCTGGCCTGGCAGGGACATTCTACAAGCCCGCCGATGGGGTCGCAGACCAGCCCCAGCATGTTCATGAGTACAGTGGATGCGGCATTCAGGCACTGCTGCGGCGTGCCGCCCATGAGTTCCGCCGCCGCGGACGCTGCCATGGACGCGGCAACGCCCACCTCTGCCTGACAGCCGCCCACAGCTCCTGAAACAGTGGCGTTGCGCATGGCAAGGTATCCCACTGCTCCGGCATTGAAGAGAGCCTGGACGACTGTGCTGTCTGTCAGGTCATGGGTCTTTTGAAGGGCAAGCATCACGCCCGGCACAATACCGGAAGAGCCGGCAGTGGGCGCGGCGGCGATGAGCCCCATGGACGAGCTGTTCTCGATGACTGCCATTGCATAAGTAATGGCGCGGCTTAATGTGCTGCCGCAGAGACTCTTCCCGGACGCCTGGTGCTCAAAGAGAAGCCGGGCCTCTCCGCCGATGAGCCCGCCGATGGACCTCTTTGGAGAATGGATCGGCGAGACGGCAGAATCCTTCATAATGTCCCATGTCCGGCGCATCCGGCGCAGGATCTCGTCTTTTGGCCTGTCTGTTCCCGTGGCTTCGCGCAGGATCATGATATCTGAGATGGCGCAGTTTCCTTTATCACATAATTCAAGCAGTTCTTTTCCATTTTTAAAATTCATCAGAGACCTCCTCCCTGCTGGGGCTGAATGAGCATTACATCATGGACATACGGGTTCCGGCGGATCTGGTCCGCTGCATCCTCGGGCAGGACGCCGTCAGATTCCACAATACTGTAAGCAATGCTTCCTTTTTCTTCCCGGTACAGCTTCATATAGGCAATATTGACATTTTTCTCGCTCAGGCAGTTTGAGATATGGGCGATCACGCCGGGCTTGTCCTGTTGGATGACAATGAGCGTGCTGTATTCTCCTGTGAAATCAACTTCCACCTGATTGATCCGGGTTATGCGGATCTTGCCTCCGCCCGTGGATTCTCCCCGCACGAGCAGCGTGCGCCCGCTGCCGTCTTCCATACGGATGTCCACGGTGTTAGGGTGGATGTCGCTCTCCGTGAGATTGGTCAGAAACCGGAAGGACAGCCCGTCCTTCTCCGCGATGGCGAAAGAATCCGGGATCCTGCTGTCATCAGGGGCAAAGCCCATGATGCCTCCGAGAAGGGCACGGTCTGTCCCGTGGCCTTTATAAGTACGGGCAAAAGAGCCGTAGAGCGTGAATTCCACATGCTTCAGATCCCCCTGAAACATTTTCCGAGCCAGAAGCGCAATGGCAGCGGCGCCGGCTGTATGTGAACTGGACGGCCCGATCATGTTCGGACCGAGCACGTCAAAGACGCTGATAAAAGACATAAATAACTCCTCCTGTCGGAAATTTCAGGCGGCTGGCGGAAACCTGTCCGCAGACCGCTGTCTGTATAGTATATCACGTTTTTTTGTGTTATACTGACAAATATTAAGCGAAAAACAGCACGGAGGACATTATGGCTGAAACGGATCGCAGGATAAGAGTCTTTAGCTTTACCCGGACAGGGACAGGGCTGAATGAGAAAATATGCGGCGTGCTGCGGCGCTGCGGGAAAGAATGCGCGGGGTATGCTGTAAAGAAATATGCGGAAGGGGAGATTGCTCCTCTGCCTGATGATATCAGAACATTTGCAGGAGAGGACTGGGGAAGGTATGATCTTATATTTATCGGCGCCGCGGGGATCGCGGTGCGGTATATTGCCCCCTGGGTCAAAGATAAGTTTACGGATCCCGCGGTCCTTGTGATGGATGAAAAGGGGCAGTATGTAATCCCGCTGCTGTCCGGACATGTGGGCGGGGCTGTTCGGCTCGCCGGGATGCTGGCAGCAGAGACCGGCGGGGAGGCAGTGGTTACAACAGCCACGGATGTCCAGGGGAAGTTCGCAGTAGACGTGTTCGCGCAGAAGAGCGGGCTGTGCCTGACAGACCGGAATGAAGCGCGCGCCATATCAGCGGCAGTGCTGGAGGGAGAGAAGACTGCCCTCTGCCTGGAGTATCCGGAGTGCCGGATCAAGGGTGAGATCCCCGAAGAGATCCATCTGTGTGAGACATGGGAAGAAGCAGCGGGATATTCCCACCGGATACTTGTAGCAGACACACGGAGGATGCCGGAAGAGGGAACGCTCATCCTGAGACCGAAGAACGTGGTGGCAGGGATCGGCTGCCGGAGGGGAATATCGGAAGAAGTTCTTGAGTCCGGGGTGATACGAGCTCTGGCGGAGAATGGCCTTGCGATGGAACAGGTACAGGCCCTGGCAAGCATTGACCTGAAAAAGGATGAGCCTGCCCTGCTCGCGCTGGCAGAGAAGTACAGGATTCCTTTTACTGTGTATCCCGCGGAGGAGCTGGAAAAGATCCGGGAAGTCACGTCCCGGTCTGAATTCGTGGAGCGGACGGCGGGAGTGGACAATGTATGCGAGCGGGCGGCTCTCACCTGCGGCAGGGGCGGAAAGCTGATTCAGGGGAAACGGATCGGAGAATCTATGACCAGCGCCCTGGTCAGGATGCCGGTAACGCTTGATTTTACCTGAGAGACAAGGAGACAAATTATGAAGGAAGACAGCAGGATACAAGAAAAAGCGGCTCCGGATATCCTTATTTTTGCAGGGACAACTGAAGGCAGGGAGCTGGCAGAGTACGCGGCAGAGATCGGCGCGGGATGTTATGTGAGCACGGCTACGGAATATGGTCAGGAGCTTATAGGAGATCATCCGGGAATCCATCCGATGGCAGGACGGATGGATGCGGAGCAGATCGGACAATTTATAAAGGAGAAAAAGATCCGGCTGGTGGTTGACGCGACCCACCCCTTTGCACGTGCCGCGACAGATAATATCCGTACCGCCTGTATTCAGGCAGGTGTCCGGTATGTGCGCTGCCTGAGGGAACGGGGCAGGGATCTTTGGGAAAAGCCGGAGGGAAGGAAACCGATGGCCGTGGTGGATTCTGTCCGTCAGGCAGTGGAATATCTGAAGGATACTGCCGGAAATATCCTGATCGCCACGGGAAGCAAAGAACTGCATCTGTATACGGCCATTGACGGATACAGAGAGCGGTGTTTTGCCAGGGTGCTTTCTACCGCAGAGGCTGTGGAAGAGAGTGTGAAGCTGGGATTTCAGGGGCGGCACCTGATCGCCATGCAGGGACCCTTTTCCAGGGAAATGAACCTTGCCCTTCTGCGGCAGACCGGCGCGGAGTATTTTGTGACCAAGGAGTCCGGGAAAGCAGGGGGATTTGAAGAGAAGCTTATGGCGGCTGAGGAAGCAGGGGCTGTGCTTGTGGTGGTCGGGCGTCCCGAAGAAAACGGGGAGAGTGTGGAAAGTACAAAGGAGATTATCCGCCGGAAGCATACCGGACAGAAAAAATAGAAAAAATTACAAGAAAATCTTATAAAATTACAAAAAAGCTAAAGCGAAAGCCGTAGAATGGATTGTATCGTGAGAAAGCATATGATAAAATAGGGAATCAGCCGGAAGACTATTTTGATGGAAAGGCATACCGGCGGAAAGGACGGGCAGTGATGGGACATGGAATGATCCATATATACTGTGGTGACGGCAAAGGGAAGACCACAGCTGCGATCGGGCTTGCCGTGCGGGCAGCAGGCAGAGGGAAGAAAGTCCTCTTCGCCCGGTTTTTGAAAAATGAAGATTCCGGAGAGCTTAGGATACTGGACGCCGTCCCCGAGATCGAAGTCATTCATCTGGAGAAATCCTACGGGTTCTTCCGCACGCTGACAGAGAAGGAACAGGAAGAAGCCCGGAAGACGTACGAGTGTGTATGGGAATGCATGAGAGAGAAGGCGGCAGAGGGCAGTTATGATATGGTCGTTATTGATGAATTCATGGCGGCATACAGGTACGGGCTCGTCAGCCATGAGGAGGCGATCGCCTTCCTTACCGGGAAGCCGGAAGAAATGGAGATCGTTCTGACCGGGAGGGATCCGGATCCGGAGCTGACCGAGCTGGCAGATTATGTATCGGAGATACACAAAATAAAGCATCCCTTTGACCGGGGAATCCCGGCAAGAAAGGGAATTGAATATTAAAATATATTTGGTGTGGCATGGGCCGCGGCAGAGGAAAAGCCTGCCGGGCACATTTCACATAGATATCCAGATCCGGCATACATTTAAAAGGTACGAGGAAGTCAGGTGAGAATCCTGCGCAATACCCGTTGCTGTAATGGCGGAGCGGCATTCCATTCTGCTCGGAGAGCAGAGGCCACTGCGGAGGAATCTGTGGGAAGGCGGAGTGTACGCGGCGAGGCCTGAGCCAGAATATTCGCTTTTAAATGGATCTGGGAGGTTACGGGGATATGACCGGGGTATGCTGCAGATAGCTTTCCTGTTTTGCGGCACCTGGAAGTATTTCAGAAAAAGCTGCAAAAAGGAGAGAAGAGAAAATGAAGAAACATGAGAAATTTCTACTGAAGGCATCCATCGCGTTTGCCTTGCTGTCTGCCATCACGCCGACAGTGAATGCGATGCACATCATGGAGGGCTACCTGTCCGCAGGCTACTGCGTGGCATGGGGGATCATCTGCCTGCCGTTTCTGATCGGAGGCTTTATTTCCCTGAAGAATAAAATAAAGACAAACAGGAGGAACCTGACGCTGATCGCGATGTCAGGAGCCTTTATATTTGTGATCTCATCATTGAAGATCCCGTCTGTCACGGGAAGCTGTTCCCACATGACAGGCACGGGGCTTGGGGCGATCTTGTTCGGACCGGCGGCTGTCAGCGTGCTCGGGATCATTGTCCTGATCTTCCAGGCTGTTCTGCTGGCCCACGGCGGGCTGACCACGCTGGGAGCAAATACATTTTCCATGGCAGTGGCAGGACCCCTTGCGGCATTCGGTATCTATAAGCTGTGCGGGAAGCTGAAAGTAAACCGCAGGGTATCCGTATTTCTGGCTGCTTTCCTGGGCGATATTTTTACATACTGTGTGACATCCATCCAGCTTGCGCTCGCCTATCCGTCAGAGGTAGGAGGGACAGCGGCGTCTGCTGTGAAATTCCTCGGCGTGTTCGCGCCTACGCAGCTCCCGCTGGCAGTGATCGAGGGCATCCTGACCGTTGTGATCGTGATCGGGCTGGAGACATATGCAGTGCCGGAACTGAGAAACATCGGCTTTCTTAAGGGAAAGGAGGCGGAGTAAGATGTCGAAAAATACGAAGACAGTTATTATTCTGCTGGTGATCGCGGTGCTGATCGCCGCGATTCCGCTGTTTGCCTTAAAAGACGCGGAATTTGGAGGCTCGGATGACGCGGGCAGCGTGATGATCGGAGAGATCGAAGGAGAGTATACGCCCTGGTTCACACCGGTCCTGGAGACGGCTCTCGGCGGGGAACTCCCGGGTGAGGTAGAGAGCCTGATCTTCTGTATACAGACCGGGATCGGCGTGGGGATCATCGCGTTTTTCATGGGACGCTTTACAGAGCGCCGGAAGTGGCAGAAAGCCACCGGCATGGAGAATGCGGACGACAGGAAAGGAAAGCAATGATCGTTATTGACAAACTTTGTTACCAGTCAAAACTCAGATATGTAAATGCGTCGGAGAAGTTCGTGTATGCCGTTCTTTCTCTGATCCTGTGCATTATCAGCCGCTCGGTTATGACAGCGGCTGTGGTGTTTTTCGTAAATGTATATCTGACCGTGGCAAAAGGGGGGATCCCTTTTGCCCGGTATGTAAAGCTCCTCCTGATTCCTGCCGCATTTCTGCTGGTAAGCACGATTGCCCTGGTGGTGAATCTGTCGAGGACGCCGCTGGACGCGTTCGCGTTTTCGCTGGGAGATTGGTATCTCACGGGGAGCATATCATCCGTGCAGGAGGGGCTGCGCCTCTGCGGGAAGGCATTTGCAGCGGTGACCTGCCTGTATTTCCTGTCATTGACCACAGTTATGACAGATATCCTGGGCGTGCTCAGAAAGCTGCACGTTCCCGGGCTGATCATCGAACTGATGATGCTTATTTACCGGTTTATCTTCCTTCTGATGGAGACTGCGTCAGCGATCACAACTTCCCAGAATTCACGTCTGGGGAACCGGGATTACCGGACCAGGATCCGGGCGTTCGGGGGCATGGCTTCCGCCCTGCTTGTCCGTTCCCTGAAGCGCTCGGGCATGATGTACGACGCCATGGAGGCAAGGTGCTATGACGGAGAGCTGAAGGTGCTCTCAGAAGAACAGCCGGCAGGAAAGAAAGAGATCCTTTGGATTGCAGGATATGAGCTGCTCCTGCTGGGCATGGTAATATGGAGCTGGATGAGATGAGAGAAGAGAAAGAATGGATCGTGGAGACAGAAGAGCTCTCCTACACATATGAAGGAAATGACAGCAAAGCGTTGGACAAGGTCAGCCTGAAACTGGGCAGAGGACAGAAGATCGCCTTTATGGGCGGGAACGGCTCGGGCAAGTCCACCTTCTTCCTCTGTCTGAACGGGATTCTTAAGCCCCGGGAGGGAAGAGTCCTGATAGACGGCTGCCCGGTGGAATATACGCGCAAGGGGCTTTTGGATGTAAGGCAGAAAGTGGGGATCGTCTTCCAGGAGCCGGATGACCAGCTCTTTTCGGCAAGTGTGTTCCAGGAGATTTCTTTCGGGATCCTGAATCTGGGAGTGGATGAGGAGAAGGCAAGGAGCGAGGTGGAACAGGTGATCCAGGAGCTTGGGATCACCCCATTCCGGGACCGGCCGGCCCACGCTCTGAGCGGAGGACAGAAGAAGCTGGTGGCCATCGCGGATATCCTTGTGATGCATCCCAAGGTCCTGATCCTGGACGAGCCGGCAGCGTCCCTGGACCCGAAGCACCGGAAGCTGGTGCGCTCCATTGTGGAGCAGCTGTCCAAGAAGGGGCTGACCATCCTTATGGCGACCCATGATGTGGACTATGCCTATGCGTGGGCAGATGAGATCGTGCTCCTGGACGGGGGAAGAGTGCTCCGGCAGGGAACGCCCCGGCAGGTCTGCGGTGATGAGGAGGC
>DXCD01000007.1 GCA_019116185.1 Candidatus Mediterraneibacter stercorigallinarum | reverse complement strand
CGTGGAGCCGGAACCTGAGCCACATCCCCGCCCGCCACGAATACGTCTTAAAATATACTACGGTTTTCGGACGTTTTATTCACCGGCCGTCTCCCCGGCAAATCCAGATTTATGATATTATAAAAGGGAACGGGGCATACTGAGATCAGTTTATATGCCAGGAGGAACAGCGACATGAAGAAGATATTATTTTTGATCATTGATATGCAGAATGGATTTGTCAATGAATATACAGAAGGGCTTGATAAGAAGATCTTAGATTTTCAGCAGACGGTCCGGGATCGGGTGCTTACTGCGGGAACACGGTATGTCAATCATGAGCATACAGCGTGTTATGTGTTTGAAGGGTGGAAATCCTGCATGGAAGGGACCTCGGAGGCGGAGATTATCCCATCCCTCAGCCCTGTCATGGCGCGGGTATTTGACAAAGACAAGTATAGCTGCTGGAATGATGAAATGAAAACATTTATACGGGAACAAGGTATAGACAAGGTCTATTTTGCCGGAGTGAATACAGGATGCTGTGTCCTGCACAGTGTCCTTGACTGTTATAATGATCTGGTAGACTGCACGGTTATAGAAGATCTTTGCGGATCGACTTCAGGTGTGAAGGAACAAGAGGAGGCTTTAAACGTCCTGAGGAGCTGTATTACTGAGGGGCGGGTGGTTTCATCAGAACAGGCGGCTGAGGAAATCTGGATCCGCACAACGAAACCGTCTTGACACACCCCTCTTGGCTGATGTAGAATAACCGATGTAGGATAAAAGCGTTGAAGAGGACAGTAGGCTGCCTGGTCATCTCAGAGAGAAGCCCGAGTGGTGGGAGGGCTTTGGTGTTCCGGCTGACTGAAGACCACCTCGGAGCGGCCTTAATACGGCACGGTGATTCCGTTATCATCGCATGAATTAAGCAGGTTTTCCATGGAAAACAAGCAGGGTGGAACCGCGGGGAGATATTCCCGTCCCTGCGTGGAGTGTTTCCGTGCGGACATAGATTCAGAGAGTAAGAGGCATTCCGTTCGGGATGCCTTTTCTGTTTTCTGTATAAGCACCGGACAGAGGATTTCAAGGAAAGGTAGGAAAAGAACATGAAGATCACACTGAAAGACGGATCGAGCAAAGAGTATCAGCAGGCAATGAGCGTTTATGACATCGCTCTGGATATCAGCGAGGGGCTGGCAAGGATGGCGACAGCCGGAGAAGTGGACGGAGAGGTCGTGGATTTAAGGACTGTCATTGACCATGACTGCGAGCTGAGCATCCTGACATTTAACGACGAAAAGGGAAAAGGCGCATTCCGCCATACAGCATCTCATATTATGGCGCAGGCAATCAAGCGTCTGTATCCGGAGACAAAGCTGGCGATCGGACCGTCTATTGCAGACGGATTTTATTACGACGTTGACAGAGAGACTCCGCTTACAGCAGAAGATCTGGAGAAGATCGAGGCAGAGATGAAGAAGATCGTAAAAGAAAATCTCGAGATCAAGCAGTACACTATGCCGAGAAATGAAGCGATCGAGTACTTTAAGGAGAAAAATGAGGATTATAAGGTGGAACTGATCGAGGATCTTCCGGAGGATGAGACGATCAGCTTCTATTCGCAGGGCGAGTTCACGGACCTGTGCGCGGGCCCGCATCTGATGACCACAAAGCCGGTGAAGGCGTTTAAGCTGACAAGCCTTGCAGGCGCGTACTGGAGAGGCGACGAGCACAATAAGATGCTCCAGAGGATTTACGGCACCGCGTTCCCGAAGAAAGCAGAGCTGGAGGAGTACCTGACCATGATCGAAGAGGCGAAAAAGCGCGATCACAGGAAGCTTGGAAAAGAGCTGGGACTGTTCATGATGCGCGAAGAGGGCCCGGGATTCCCGTTCTTCCTTCCGAATGGCATGGTGCTCAAGAATACACTTCTTGACTATTGGAGAGAGATCCACCGCAGGGCAGGATACGTGGAGATCAACACCCCGATCATGCTGAGCCGTCATCTGTGGGAGACGTCCGGCCACTGGGATCACTACAAAGAGAATATGTACACAACTGTGATTGATGAGGAAGATTTTGCGATTAAGCCCATGAACTGCCCGGGCGGCATTCTCGTGTATGAGTCAGAGCCGCGTTCCTACCGTGATCTTCCGATCCGTATGGGCGAGCTGGGACTGGTGCACCGCCACGAGAAATCCGGACAGCTTCACGGCCTGATGCGCGTGCGCTGCTTTACACAGGACGATGCCCACATCTTTATGATGCCGGAGCAGATTAAAGACGAGATCAAAGGCGTTGTGAAATTGATCGATGAGGTGTACAGTCTTTTCGGATTTAAATATCATGTGGAGCTCTCCACGCGTCCCGAGGACAGCATGGGAAGCGACGAAGACTGGGAGATGGCGACGGACGCCCTCAGGAGCGCCCTTGAGGATATCGGGCTTCCTTACGTGGTAAATGAAGGAGACGGAGCGTTCTACGGACCGAAGATCGACTTCCATCTGGAGGACTCTATCGGAAGGACATGGCAGTGCGGTACGATCCAGCTTGACTTCCAGCTTCCTCTGCGGTTTAATCTTGAGTATACGGGAGCGGATGGAGAGAAGCACCGGCCGATCATGATCCACCGTGTTGTATTCGGATCCATCGAGCGTTTCATCGGAATCCTGATCGAGCATTTTGCAGGAGCATTCCCCACATGGCTGGCTCCGGTCCAGGTAAAAGTGCTTCCGATCTCCGATAAGCACATGGAGTATGGAATGAAGGTGCTTGACGCTCTGAAAGACGCGGGAATCCGCGCTGAGATCGACACCCGCGCTGAGAAGATCGGATACAAGATCCGCGAGGCTCAGATGAAGAAGATCCCGTACATGCTTGTTGTGGGGGCAAAGGAAGAAGAAGAGAATAAAGTCTCTGTAAGAAGCAGATTTGCAGGGGATGAAGGCCAGTGCGGACTGGATGAATTTGTGGCGAAGATTAAGGAAGAGGTTGCAGGAAAAATCAGCAGGCAGATCGAGAAAGATAACGAAAAGCAGAATTAGGATGCACCATTTATAGAAGGAGAACAGATGAGCGCACAGTATGAGAAGTTATTAAAGTGCTATGAATATTACAAATCTGTGACAGATTTCGAGCCGAGGGTGGGACTGATCCTCGGCTCCGGGCTGGGCGGCTATGCCCGGAATATGCAGGTGGTGCAGGAGATCCCGTACGGGGATATCCCGGGATTTCCTGTGTCCACGGTCCAGGGACACGACGGGAGATTCCTGCTGGGATATATCGGAAACGTGCCCGCGGTGGTCATGAAAGGCAGGGTGCATTATTACGAAGGATATACCATGGAGGAAGTGGTCCTTCCGGTCCGCCTGATGAAGAAGATGGGAATTGAAGTCCTCTTTCTGACCAATGCATCCGGCGGCATGGGAAAGGGATTCTGCGTGGGAGATTTTATGATGATCACGGACCAGATTTCCAGCTTTGTTCCGTCTCCTCTGATCGGTGAGAATGTGTCTGAGCTGGGGGAACGCTTTCCGGACATGACGCATATCTATGACACGGAACTGACGGAGCTGATCAGAGAGACAGCGAAGGAAGAGAAGATCCCCCTGCAGGAGGGCGTGTACCTCCAGACATCGGGACCGAATTTTGAAAGCCCGGCAGAGATCCGGATGTATGCGCTTATGGGAGCTGACGCTGTGGGCATGAGCACGGCGTGCGAGGCGCTTGCGGCGCGGCACGCGGGGATCAGGGTGTGCGGGATATCCTGTATATCCAACATGGCAAGCGGACTGTCGGAGGAAGAATTAAGCCATCTGGACGTACAGGCAGTGGCTGACAGGCGGTCAGAGGAATTTGAACGGCTGGTAACAAGGATCATCGAGAAGCTTTAACAGAAGGATGCAGGCTGACAGGGAAGAAGGGAAAACAGACAGATATGAGAACGAGGATTTATAATGCCAGGATCCTGACAATGGAAGATGGAAGAAAGATCTTTCACGGCGAGATCGGGATCGAAGACGGAAAGATAATATATGTCAAAGAAGGGCAGAGCGGGAACAGTACCGGAGAGGGAGCGCTCAGCGGCCGGGAGGGCGGCTGCCCGGGAATGCGGAATGCGCAGGGAACCGGCGCGGCGTGGGATGAGGAGATCGACGCTAAGGGAAACCTTGTCATGCCCGGATTTAAAAATGCCCACACGCACTCGCCCATGACCTTCCTGCGGTCCTATGCGGATGATATGAAACTGCAGGAATGGCTGTTTGACAAGGTGTTTCCGGCAGAAGCCAAGCTGACCGGCGATGATATTTACTGGCTGACCAAGCTGGCGGTCATGGAATATCTGACCAGCGGGACCACGGCTGTATTTGACATGTATAAGCTGAAGAAGGACAGTGCGCGGGCAGCGGAAGAGACCGGATTTCGAATGGTTTTCTGCGGGGATATGAATGATTTTGGCGGGACAGTGGAGGAGATGGAGCAGGATTATCTTGCGTATAACAAAGATCCTGACAGCCTCCTGTCCTATCAGATCGGCTTCCATGCGGAATATACGACCAGCAGGGAGCATATGGAGCAGATCGCGGCGCTTGCCGGGAAGTACGAAGCGCCGGTGTGTGTCCATTGTTCGGAGACAAAGAAAGAAGTGGAGGAGTGCAGGGAGCGTTCCGGCATGACACCGGTGGCGTACATGGATTTCCTCGGGCTTTTCCATAATGGGGGCTGTCTCTTCCACGGAGTCCATATGGATGACGGGGATTTTGATATCATAAAGGAGAGAGGCATCAGTGTGGTGACAAACCCGGCGTCTAACCTGAAACTGGCGAGCGGGATTGCCCCGGTAAAACGATATCTGGATATGGGGATACCGGTGGCGATCGGTACAGACGGACCGGCAAGCAATAACTGTCTGGACATGTTCCGCGAGATGTTCCTTGTGACAGGACTTCAGAAGGTGGTCTGCGATGATCCGGAAGCAGTTCCCGCCATGGATGTGCTGAAGATGTCAGCAGTGAACGGCGCCCATGCGATGGGGCTTACAGACTGTGATACACTTGCAGAGGGAAAGAGGGCAGACTTGATCATGCTCGATTTGATGCAGCCTAATATGCAGCCGCTGCACAATATTGAGAAAAATATTGTGTACAGCGGAAGCAAACAGAATGTGAAAATGACTATGATAAACGGAAAGGTCGTATACAGGGACGGAGAATTTTTCATTGGGGAATCACCGGAGACAATTTACAGGAATGCAGACCGGATTTCAGAGCGTATCCTCGGCTAGTGGTATTCAGATACAGGGGAAAAATAAGATTAAAATGAAAGGGGTACAGATGATGAGAGCAGCAATTTTCACAATTGACAGCGGAATCTATAAGGCAAAAGCAGAGAGCGCGGCGGCATCTGCGCTGAAAAGGATGCTGGAACAGGTCGGATTCGAAGTGAAGGCAGCAGGCGTCCTCCCACAGGAGCGGGAGGTTGTCGCTACAGTGCTGCGTCAGCTTTCGGATTCGGAATCAGTCGAGCTGATCCTGACTACAGGAGCGGTCGGATATCAGGCAGAGGATTGTGCGCCGGATGCGGTGTCAGATGTGGCGGAGACGCTTCTGCCGGGCATACCGGAGGCGCTGAGAGCATACAATCTGAGATATTCTAAGAGTTCTATGATGGAGAGGATGATGGCGGGGATCCGCAGGAAGACGCTGCTCATCAACCTTCCGGAGAGCGCCAAAAGAGCCAAGGAGGATATGGAATACATCCTTCTTGAGGCGGTACAGGTAGTGGAGAATTTGAATTTATGATGAGAATAACATATCTGGGACACAGCGGCTTTCTTGCGGAAGTGGGGGACGCTTATTTCCTGTTTGATTATTATAAGGGGGCAATGCCCCGGATGGATACTTCGAAGAAGATGTTTGTCTTCGTAAGCCACGCGCATTACGATCATTACAACAGGAACATCTTTGATTTCCGGCAGGATTTTTCGGAAATATATTATATCCTGTCATCGGATATTACAGCGGAGACAGAGGAAGCCTGTTCCATAAAGCCGAATGAAGAGCTGGAGATTGGGGGATGCCGCGTGCGTACCCTGCGGTCCAATGACGAGGGCGTGGCGTTTCTGGTCCATTATCACGGCAGGACTCTCTACCATGCGGGAGATCTCAACTGGTGGCACTGGGAAGGAGAGCCGGAAGCTTACAATACCGGGATGCGGCGTTCCTACCAGGCAGAGATCAACAAGCTGCAGGGGGAGAAGATCGACGCGGCATTTGTGCCTGTGGATCCCCGGCTGAGGGAACAGTACTGTTGGGGCATTGACTGTTTTATGAAACGGACAGATACAAAGCGGGTATTTCCAATGCATTTCTGGGGAAATTATGACGTCTTTGACCGTCTCATGCTGGAGCAGTGTACGCAGGAGTACAGAGACAGGATCATGAAGATCGAACAGGAGGGACAGAGCTTTCTTCTGGACAAATCAGATAACTGACAGATGGAGAGAATGATATGCTTGTAAAAATATATACAGACGGCGCGGCGCGCGGTAATCCGGACGGTCCCGGAGGGTATGGGACTGTGCTTGAATACGTGGATACAAAGGGAGAGCTTCATGTGAAAGAACTCTCTCAGGGATATGTCAGGACTACCAACAACCGGATGGAACTGATGGCGGTTATTGCCGGGCTGGAAGCCCTGAACCGCCCGTGCACGGTGGAAATTTACTCGGACTCCCAGTATGTGGTGAATGCATTTAACCAGCATTGGGTGGACGGCTGGCTGAAAAAAGGCTGGAAGCGCGGAAAGAATGAACCGGTCAAAAACGTAGATCTGTGGAAGCGGCTTCTCGCTGCAAAGGAGCCACATACTGCCAGTTTCCACTGGGTAAAAGGTCATGACGGGCATCCTCAGAATGAACGGTGCGACGAACTTGCAACATCTGCGGCGGACGGGGACAGACTGATCGTAGATGAAGGGGTGGAACAGTCCTGATGGATTTTCTGTCCACAACTCTGCCGGATGCTCCGGGAGCGGCTGGATCACAGGAAAAAATAAAATTTCAGGCGGCAGAATAGAAACGGCGGATACATGAATCAGAAAGAATGACAGGCAGCAGAAAAGAAAGAGTGGCTTTTTTTCATTGTATATAGTATAATCAAATACTGTGTTAAGTAAGACAGGCGATCGCGGCTGCAAGTGCCGAAAGGCCGCAGACGAGGAAAGTCCGGGCTTCACAGGGCAGGATGCCGGATAACGTCCGGTGGAGGTGACTCCAAGGCCAGTGCAACAGAAATAAACCGCCCGGGCAGAAACCTGAGAAGAAGAGCAGAAGAGCTTCTTTTCAGGTTTCTGCCCGGGTAAGGGTGGAAAGGCAGTGTAAGAGACTACCGCCTCTCTGGTAACAGGGAGGGCACATGTAAACCCCATCCGAAGCAAGACCGGATAGAAGCAGTGTGGCGGCCCGTCACGCTTCAGGTTGGTCGCTTGAGCACGGCGGCGACGCTGTGCCTAGACAGATGATCGTCCACGACATAACCCGGCTTATCGTCTTGCTTAACACATTTTTATTTATTATGGAGGCATACAGAATGGGAATGAGAATCAACGCAGAACTGCCTCTTCCGGCAGACCTGAAAGCTGAATACCCTCTTACAGAGGAGATATTGAATATAAAAAAGAAAAGAGACCGGGAAATCAGAGACATTTTTACGGGAAAGTCTGATAAATTCATCGTGATCGTGGGGCCATGTTCCGCGGACAATGAGGACTCTGTGTGCGAGTATGTAAGCCGACTTGCAAGAGTGAATGAGAAGGTCTCGGACCGTCTTATGATCATACCGAGGATTTATACAAACAAACCGCGCACCACAGGCGAGGGATACAAGGGAATGCTGCACCAGCCGGAACCGGACCAGGCTCCGGATCTGCTGGCGGGGATCATCGCCATACGCAAGCTGCACACCCGCGCCATCAAAGAGAGCGGGCTGACTGCGGCGGATGAGATGCTTTATCCCGAAAACAGAAGCTATCTGGATGACATTCTCTCTTACGAGGCGGTCGGAGCGCGCTCTGTGGAGAATCAGCAGCACCGTCTGACAGCCAGCGGCATGGATATCCCGGTTGGAATGAAAAATCCGACAAGCGGCGATTTCTCCGTGATGCTCAATTCCGTGGTGGCGGCGCAGAGCTCCCACACATTTATCTACCGGGGAATGGATGTGACCACGGACGGAAATGAGCTGGCCCACGTGATCCTCAGAGGAGGCGTGGATAAGTATGGCACATGCATCCCGAACTATCACTATGAAGACCTGGTGCGCCTGCTGGACATGTATCAGAAGAGAGACCTGAAGAATCCGGCAGCTGTTGTGGATGCCAACCACTCTAACTCGGACAAACAGTTCAGGGAACAGGTCCGGATCGCGAGCGAAGTGCTCCACAGCAGGAAATATAATCCCGAACTGAAAAAGCTCATCAAAGGCATCATGATCGAGAGCTATCTGGAAGAAGGATGCCAGAAGATCGACGAGAACAGAGTGTACGGGAAGTCCATCACAGACCCGTGCCTTGGCTGGGAGGACACGGAAAAACTGCTTTATAAGATCGCAGAAGAGTGCTGATGTATAAGGGAAGATCAGTAGCCAGAAGAAAAACAGGAAATAAAATATGAAAAAGAAAACCGTACAGCCGGTCTGTGGTATTGGATATCCACGTTACGGACTGTACGGTTTTTCATTTTTTGAAGCCGCCGGCTTATCTGTGCCTGCGGTATTTCTCTTCACAGTATTTGCAGCGGTAGATCTGATTCTCCTCATCTGTGAGGACAAATACATGATCAAGCTCCTGCTCGATGGAAGTGATGCATCTCGGATTCTTGCATTTGATCACATTCCGGATCTCCTTAGGAAGAGAAAGCGGTTTTTTGGAGATGATCTCTCCATCTTCGATGATGTTCACAGTGATATTGTGGTCAATGAATCCGAGAATATCCAGGTCCATAAAATCAATGGGGCATTCGATCTTTATGATATCTTTCTTCCCCATTTTGCTGCTTTTTGCATTTTTGATAATCGCAACACAGCAGTCCAGTTTGTCAAGGTGAAGGTACTTATAGATCTCCATGCTCCTGCCGGCCTCGATATGGTCCAGCACAAATCCTTCGGAGATGCGTCCTACGTTTAATGTATTTTTTACCATGGTCTTTAATTCCTCTCTATTTCAGAATCTGGCGCCGCAATTCCTGCCGCGGGAAGGAAAGGGCAGGAACGCAGGCCGGTTACAGGTATCCTAATCAACATGAATGTCCAGAAGTGTCAGGATCAGCGCCATGCGTACATAAACGCCGTACTGTACCTGGCGGAAGTATGCCGCGCGCGGGTCGTCGTCCACCTCAACGGAGATCTCATTTACTCTCGGGAGAGGATGAAGCACATACATGTCTTCTGGAGCGAGCTTCATTTTCTTCTTATCCAAGATGTAGAAATCCTTCATGCGTACATAGTCCTCTTCATTGAAGAAACGTTCTTTCTGGACTCTGGTCATGTACAGGATGTCCAGAGTCGGCATTGCATCTTCCAGACGGACAACCTCTTCATAAGGAATGCCTTTGCGGTCGAGTACATCGTGACGGATATATTCCGGAAGACGCAGCTCCTCCGGGGAGATCAGTATGAAACGGATCCCTTCATACCTGACCAGGGCATTGATCAGGGAGTGGACAGTACGGCCGAATTTCAGGTCGCCGCACAGACCGATGGTCATGTTGCCGAGCCGCCCCTTCAGATTCCGGATGGTCAGCAGGTCAGTCAGTGTCTGCGTCGGATGCTGGTGCCCTCCGTCGCCGGCGTTGATGACCGGGATTGAAGAGTGCTGGCAGGCTACCATGGGCGCTCCTTCCTTGGGATGTCTCATGGCGCAGATGTCTGCATAGCATGAGATCGTGCGGATCGTGTCAGATACGCTCTCGCCTTTTGCGGCAGAGCTGGAATCCGCGGAGGAAAATCCCATGATGCTTCCGCCCAGATTCAGCATGGCTGCTTCGTGGCTTAAGCGGGTGCGGGTGCTCGGCTCATAGAAGAGTGTCGCGAGTTTCTTTCCTTCACATGCATGTGCGTATTTTGCGGGGTGCGCCTCAATATCCTGGGCGAGATCCAGCAGTGTATCAAGTTCTTCCACTGAAAAATCCAGCGGACTCATTAAATGTCTCATAATAACCTCCTTGTCAGGGATGCCTCCTGCATCATCCTGCTGTTTATCTGTATTGAAGTAGTTGTTCCACGGTCTTGCGCTTCGGTGTCTCCGGTTCTATATCCGGGTATCCCATGGCGATCAGCGCCCCTAATTCCTGCTCATCCGGGAGAGCAAGAAGCCTGGTGATGCCGTCCTCGTCAAAAACCCCCATGATGACAGTTCCCAGGCCCTTGTCCCATGCAGAAAGGCAGAAACTCTGGCAGGCAGCGCCAACGTCAAACATCTGCCAGCGGTCCTTCTTTTTTGTAGTAAAAGACCCATCTCTCTCATAGCCGCAGCGTCCTTTGATGAAGGTGACGGCAATCAGCACAGGAGCCTGTCGGATGATATTTGAATTGTAGTCTGGGGTATACTTTTCAGCAATTTCAGAGAGGAGACTTTTATCCTCGATAGCGATATAACGGGCAATCTGAGTATTTTTCCAGGACGGAGAATATGACGCCGATAAAACGACAGAATCGATAATAGAATGGTCAACAGGATCCGCTTTGTACCTGCGGATGCTTCTGCGGGTTTTTATACATTCCGAAAAAATCATAAATATACCTCCGTAAATTCTTCAACTAATCATATAATAAAACGCTTTGATTTTCAACCCAAAAACTGAACTGAAACAGTGATGTTTTGCCCTGAAAAAGAAATAGTTTTGCAAAGAAAAATTTGATTTCAGCAGAAAAACAGAAAATATGACGAAAATATACAAATATTATGAAAAAAAC
>DXCD01000052.1 GCA_019116185.1 Candidatus Mediterraneibacter stercorigallinarum | reverse complement strand
ATTATTTTTCAAAAAAAAGAAGTTCGAATATGCTGTGAAATTTTTGAATATTTCAGAAAAAAAGGGCAGCCCCCTATGAGAGAAAATTCTGCCTGCTTTCTTCACAGGAGGCTGTCCCAGCTTTCTAATTTATTCCATATTTCCCGGAAATCTCGGTATGCCGTCAAATCCCGCTTTCAGTTCTTCATCCGTCGGTATATAATCCGCCATCTCTCCGTCATGGAATTTCTCATATGCGTACATATCAAAATATCCTGTGCCGGTAAGTCCGAAGAGGATTGTCTTCTCTTCTCCTGTCTCCTTGCATTTCAGGGCTTCATCGATCGCCACCTTGATCGCGTGGCTGCTCTCCGGAGCCGGAAGGATTCCTTCCACGCGCGCGAACTGCTCTGCCGCCTCAAATACAGATGTCTGCTCAACCGAGCGCGCCTCCATATATCCGTCATGATAGAGCTGTGACAGCACAGAACTCATACCGTGATAACGAAGTCCTCCCGCATGGTTTGCAGACGGGATGAAGCCGCTCCCCAGTGTGTACATCTTCGCCAGCGGGCATACCATTCCCGTATCACAGAAATCATATGCATACACGCCTCTTGTCAGGCTCGGGCAGGATGCCGGCTCAACAGCGATGAACTGATAATCCGCCTCGCCGCGAAGCTGCTCTCCCATAAACGGTGAGATCAGGCCTCCCAGGTTAGATCCGCCCCCGGCACATCCGATGATGATATCCGGCTTGATACCGTATTTATCCATGGCAATCTTTGTCTCGACGCCAATGATGGACTGGTGAAGAAGCACCTGGTTTAACACACTTCCGAGCACATATCTGTACCCTTCTGTATGTGTCGCCACCTCGACCGCCTCCGAAATAGCACACCCAAGGCTTCCTGTTGTTCCCGGATGCTCTGCAAGGATCTTTCTTCCCACTTCTGTCGTCTCAGAAGGAGACGGGGTCACGCTCGCGCCGTAAGTACGCATCACTTCGCGGCGGAATGGTTTCTGTTCATAGGAGCACTTTACCATAAACACCTTGCAGTCCAAGTCAAGGTAAGAACACGCCATGGAAAGCGCGGTTCCCCACTGCCCTGCTCCAGTCTCTGTGGTCACGCCTTTTAAACCCTGATCCTTCGCATAAAACGCCTGCGCGATCGCTGAATTAAGCTTATGGCTTCCACTCGTATTGTTTCCTTCAAATTTATAATAAATCTTAGCCGGGGTCTGAAGCTTTTCCTCAAGGCAGTAAGCACGGACAAGCGGCGCAGGACGGTACATCTTATAGAAATCACGGATCTTCTCGGGGATCTCTATATACCTGTTGTCATTGTCCAGCTCCTGCTTTACCAGTTCTTCGCAGAACACTGCTCCAAGCCCCTCTGCTGTCATGGGCTCGTACGTTGCCGGATTGAGAAGCGGCGCCGGCTTATTCTTCATATCCGCGCGGACATTGTACCATGTTTTCGGCATCTCACTCTCTTCAAGGTAGATTTTGTAAGGAATCTTTTTCTCGCTCATTTTTCTTCTCCTTTCTTATTCCGGGATTCAAGCCTGTCTGACAAATAAAAAAAGCTCTCATCCCATACAAATTAAATATTGCAGGGACAAGAGCTGTGAATACAAACTCCTGCGGTGCCACCCGGCTTGATGCTGAAAAACATCCTCTCATGCATACAGACATATGCTCCTTTTACTAACGAAGTACGGTCTCCGTCTCCCCTACTTGCCCGATGCCGTACACCGCGCGTTCAGCTCGCCCTCAGAAGCCCATTCACCTCACCACTTGCCTGCCGCGATCCCACCAGCCGCGGCTCTCTGTAAAGCAGTACCTTGAAGTTACTTGCTCTTCCTCAACGGTTTAAAAAAACTTTACCACGGTGAACTGGGAATGTCAACCTTTTTTTCATCCGCTGCACACAATCCTTTTCCCGGGTCAGCGGGACTCTGCGCTCCATATCAACTCTGCTTTTTCCAGCACGGAATCCGGGTCTTCATAGAATTCTGACACAGGCTCAAACTCTCCGTAATACACTTCATCGATCTCGTCCGCGCTGCCAAGCGGCTCAAGTATCACGCTGTCTTCCCGCCCATTTTCAAGATTCGTCTCCACATATTTTGACCACGGGGTGCTGTATGCATAAAGAATCACAACCGTCTTTTCCCCTTCCTCCGTCTGCACGGTCACCGGATCATGGCACACGCTTCCCGCCGCCTCGGATGTTCCGATACTGCAGTAAAGATACTTTCCGCCCAGATCTCCGAGCGAAACGCTGCTCACTGATACCCCGCTTTCCTCATAGGGGATCACACTCTCCGGAAGCACCAGAAGAGCATACACTCCTGTCCCTGCCGCCAGCACCGCTGCCGCGGTCACCAGAGAAATGACCACTTTTTTCCGAAAGATCTTGTTCTTTAATTTTTTTATCACCCTTGCCTCTGCAAAGCGCTGGCTCTTGCTGGCCGGCAGTATGATATCTTTCTTCATGGAAGACGCTTCCTCACGGCAGGAAACGCAGGACTGAAGATGCTCCTCCACCATTTCTTTTGTCTCATCACACACCACATCATCCAAATACAACGGCAGGATATCGCGGATTATGTTACAGCTGATTTTTTTCATGTTCCATCGCCTCCATATACTCCCGGATCATTTGTTTTGCCCGGTAATAACTCACTCTCGCCCAGCCGGAGCTCTTCCCGAAGAGCTGCCCGATCTTCTCATATGGCAGTTCTCCGAACACTCTCAGGCTGAACACTTCTTTATACGGTTCTTTCATATCATGAAGAAAACGGTGGATGAGAAAGGATCTTTCCTCGTCCGCGAGCTGCTCGATCACGTCTCTGCGCATATCCGTCTCATTTTCAGGCAGTCTGCGCTCTGTGTAACCTTCTGCAAGTTCCGGGGCAGCATAAATATGCTCCCTGCGGCAGAAGGTATAATAAGTATTTTTCGCAATCGTAAAAAGCCACGCTCGGATATCACGGGATCCGTCAAAAGAATCCAAAGATTTCAGCGCCTTCATAAATGTCTCCTGCGCGATCTCTTCCGCTGTGCCGGCATCCGCGGACAAGCTGCGCACATAGAGGAAAACATCTTTGAAGTACTGGGTATATACGCTTTCAATATCCATTCCTCTCATCCTCCTTTCACCTTATTAACCCGCAAAGTTAAAAAACGTTACAGAATTCCGGGCAGATTATTTCAGAAAAATTATTTCGAACAAATAATTTCGGACTAAAAATTCCAGACAAAAAATCCCCGGTATGTATTTACCGGAGATTCCTTGTATTAATACCTGTTATGCACCTTTTCTGCAAAACACATAAAATCCTTTAATTCTATAAACTTCCCGTCATCAAGCACTGCTTTCCCGCTCATCTTCCCGAATACCTGGTGCTGATCCGAGGACACTGCAAGAGCAGAAAGATTCGCCGCACGGTCAAGGACAGGCTCAAACTCCATTTCAAACCGTCCGTCACTGGATGTAAAGGACCATGGCTTCATATAGTCTCCCTCCGGGATATGAAAGGTCACATCATCCAGTTTATGCCCTTTGCCATCATAGAAGAGAATATTCTCTGTTGCCGCGGACGTATCTCCGAATCCATAGCCGATATTAAAACCAAAAGGTTTCCCGCCCAAAGTTCCGTTTCCTGATCCCCAGTACCATGTATTATCATAAGTCCACACGCCCCGCCCCCAGTCCAGAGTGCCGTAATCCGTCTTCGGGCTGAACCAGTAAGTCACATCCCCATAAGACATATATCCCTCCGCGGGCATGCAGTTGATCTTCTGGTTATAATAAAATGCATTCTTATCAGCCCACGGGGTAGCCATGACAATGCTGTCCATCCGGAGCTGTTCCAGCGTGATCTCACAGTAAAACGGCTTTCCCTGACAAAAGTCCTTAAAATCGCAGGAGATCATCCGTTTTCCTCTCTCCACCCTGAATTCCAGGCGGAGGCGCTTATCCCGGAAAATAATATCCCCCTCCGCGGATGATGCGGGCATCTTCATTTTCCCCATAGGGAAGGGCGTCAGGATCGTCTCCGTATGTTCCCACTTTTCCTTAAAATTTAAAAGCGAAACCGACTGAAGCCCGATATATCCGTCATCTGACAGCGTAAACGCAGCGGCATAATCTTCATTCATAACAAGGTAATAGTCCCATTCCTTGATCCGGAATTTCGGCGCTTTGATCCTGTTCCGGTCATACTCCCACACCGGCTTCCGCGCCCATCCCGGCTCTGTGATCTTCCCCGTGCTGTCCAAAAGAGGCTGTACCTCTGTCACTTCATGATTTCTCATATCTACCACTCCCCAATCGTGCAGAAATAAAGAAAAGCCCGAATCCCAACCGGGACCGGGCTTCTGTTTCTATTCTACTACGCAACTTTCTCTTTTGCAAGTGCTGCAAGTGTTGCAAATGCTTCCT
>DXCD01000051.1 GCA_019116185.1 Candidatus Mediterraneibacter stercorigallinarum | reverse complement strand
GATAGATCAGGATCTTATATGCGGACATCCCCAGGTATACTTCTTTGTTTTTGTACAGGATTTTACGAATCCCCTTATCAATATATAGTGCCCCATAATAGAGATCCCTGTTCTTTATCATATCAGGGCTGATATAGTTTTCAGCAAGCATACGGAACTCTCTGAGCATAAAAGGATACGACACCCTGGCCGTTATGTGCTTTTTATACGGTCTACTCAGATGGGTCTCATTTTCCGCGGCATGGATCATGATGACCGGACAGCCGTTTTTAAACAGTTCCCCGGCCAGTCTCTGATAAATCTCTGCCCCCTTCCGATCCACAAATAAGAGATCGCACTCCGGCATATATTCTTTCCATAATTCCTCATCCGGTTTATACGTCAGAAATCCTGACACTCTTGCAGATTTCTCAATACTCCGCGCGATTTCCTTATCTGCCGCCCCGTTTAGTACTGTTAATGCTTTCATCTGAACCTCCTGGTTTTTTTCTCCTCTTTTTCCTGTTCGTACCCCTGGACAAACCTAAGCCTGCTCTTGTCATTGACCTGCTCCAGACGTCGTGTTCTTCCGGAGCCGTAACGTTTCTTTTCTATCCTGCCGGCATAATCCTCTGCCAGCAGGATATCTTCTTTCCGGTTCTGGCTGCTTTTCTTCCAGCCCTTATGTACCAGCATGTCAAATCGTTTTTTCCATGAACCGCTTTCCAGGGCGCCAATGAGCACTTCTCTTTTTACATCGTCAAGCACCCCGCGGCACCTCACCTTCAGGAGCATCTCGAACATTTCATCGCTGCCTGCTGCAAGCCTTCGTAAATATTGATAAGCTTTTGTCTTTTTCAGAAGATACTCTGCCATATTCGCTGCTTCACACTCCAACGCAAGCTCCCACAGCTTTTCTTCATTGCCGCTGATCACAATACGTTTTGTAAATCTGTTGAGTAATTCCCTCATAAACTGCCTCTCAGAAAGCGTCTCCGGCATGCAGAGCAATTCTGCCGGGACAGCGTGTATATATCTGCAGGCACATTCCACCAGACTGATGTCATGATAGGAGAGAAGCTTTTTTAACGCTCTTTCCCGTTCATTGTCGTCCATATACTGCATAACTCCTTTTCGGAGCATCGCCATCGCTGCCGTTCTCTGGTGTTTATCGAGGAACCACCACAGAAGCCCTGCCCATACAGACGACAGCTCAGGGTCACGCGCGTCTTTTCTCCGCAGTCCCGCTATCGCTTTTACAGCCAGATCTAACCGTCCATGGCGGATCATTACTGCATGGATCAGCCTTCCGTCGTCATCCCGCTCGCTCCAGTCTAATTTTCCGTATTGGAGCAGCATCTCTGCAAGATCCTTTGATATTTTTGTATTCCGGGGAATCAGTTCCAGTATCAGCCTGCTCACAAAACCGGAGGGGAATCTTTTAACCTGCCCTTTATCCAGTTTGTACAGCACATCCCCGCAGTCACCGTTTTTTACCATCCCCATAATTTCTTCCTGTTCTGAAACTCGATATCCCATTCCCGTTTTACCTCCGCATTTCCATTTTTTACATCAGCTCATGATGGTTAAAAAATCGCTGAAGTCGTATTTATACACTCTGTAAATATAATTTTTAGCCAGCTCCATCTGGTATTCTCTAATCAGGTTCCCATCGGTGTCATACTCCCCGAATACGCCCGCCATCCCGGAATCTATGATGATATTTCCTTCCTTTTCCTGCGCGCTGCTCACATAGGCGGAAAAAGGCACTTCAAAAGACTGCACGAGCTGATAGGTCCCCTCGTTTTCATCCACAAGGTATTTATAATAATAAGAAGTCTCCCCGTCTTCCATTGATGTTTCAATCCCTTGGACAGCGGTCCAGTCATAATCTCTCGACTCGCTTATACCGAAGTTATTGTTGAACATATAAAGGTAATACTGCCCCTCCGGCAGACTGTCATCCTCCACATAAGTCACCGAATGCTGCCCGCCGGTATCCGGAAAGGCGCTGCTTCCCTCATCCTTTTCCAGCAGAAGTTCTTCATATCCCGTGCCTTCCCAGAACCCGCTGTTCCCGATCATATATTCAATCTCCGGTTCAGAAAACGCGCCGGATATTTTTATGATCGAAGATGTCTCCCTGGAGCTTAAAATCAATGTTTCATCGCCCAGGTACTGCAGGGTATTGATATGGATCCAGTCAAGCCCTTCGCTGTCCGCATCCACAAAATTATCCATATAATCCGGGAACAATTCTCTTAAGTCCAGGATGCCTGTAATCTCCCCTGTCTGTGGATCCAGGCGGATCACCTGGTCTTCCACGGTATTGCTCTGCGTATCTGTGGCCAGGATCAGCAGACCGCCTTCTGCGTCAAACACGTAGTCATGATGCAGTTCATAATCCCCAAGATCATACACTTCCTGTACCATTCCAAGACTGTCCATGGCCGCGATCTTCGTCTCGGATATGCTGTAATACATCAGCCCCTCCCGGAACAGGAGCCTGTGGCTCCGGTATCCGATCAGCGGGATCTCTCCCCGCAGTATTCCGTCGTTGTCATAATAGTACATGTAATCTAATTCATCACTGTCATTCCCCAGGATCACATACAGTCCATCCGATAGCTGTGCATCCGCATTTTCAATGACCTCTTCTGTATCCAGCCTGATCTCTTCTTCACCCGCAATGCTGACATCCTCTTCTATGTATTCAAAAGTCTCTTCTCTTCCGTCTTCATATGCCACCGTAAATGTCACCGTATTTGTCATTCCGGGCACCAGCCCCATTACCTGGAACTCATGCTCCTGCGACGCCCTCTCCTCTGATGCCGGAACCGCGGAAAAGTCTGCAATCTCTTCATCCTCCGCCGAAACGCAGTAGGACACCCTCGCCGGCCCGTCTGTCTTGAAATATACATAAAGTGACAGTGGGTTCGTCCCGAAGGGATCTGGCTCAATCAGCATATACTCCTCTGTATAGTCCCCGGATGCCTTCACTTTTTCAAGCCGCTCTTTTACACTGTCCTGATACTCCTCCGTATAAATCTCACTGATCTGACTGATCCTCTCCTGAATCCCGGTTTCTTGAGAGTCTTCTTTTTCTTCCTGCGATAATAAATAGAAAGCAGCGGAAGCAGCTGCTATTACAATACATCCAGCGGCTGTAAGAATTTTTAATCTCTTCCGTCCATGCCGTTTTTTAAAGAGCTTTTTCTTAAACTGCATCTGTCCCTCACTCCTTTTTACACTTCGTCAGATCGTATTTAACATATTTAGTTTATGGGATTATTTTGTTGAAGAAATGGCAGATTTCTGAACTTTTATTGAAAGGAATGTGAAAACAGCTCCATAACCGGGCTGTTACTAAGATTTTTTATTTTGATAAAAAACAGTTGAATTTTTCAACAAAACGAGATATAATAATTAAGGTTCGTCGAAAATAAGAGCCTTTTGCCGGAATAGCTCAGTCGGTAGAGCACTTCACTCGTAATGAAGGGGTCGTCAGTTCAAGTCTGATTTCCGGCTCTAAACCAAAAGCGCAGCCCGCTATATCGTGGGGACTGCGCTTTTATTTTTCCTTTTCTTATATCGGACGCATGCGTCCTCACACAAGCAGCCGGATCTTCTATCCTTCTTCTTTTAAGTGCACTGTAAGCTGGTTGTAAGGGATATCGATTCCCTCTGCGTCAAAGGTCAGCTTGATCTCTTCCATAAGCCTCCATCTTGTCGCCCAGTATTCTTCCGTCTTCACCCACGCCCTGAGCCCGATCACCACCGCGCTGTCAGCAAGGGAATCCACAAACACCCGGATCTCTTCATCCTGAATGACAGACAGATCCTGATGAAGCATATCCTCGATCAGAGACTTCGCTTTCTTAAGGTCTGCATCATAGGAAATCCCCACCTTCAGATCCAGCTTACGCTCCGGACGGGCAGTCACATTTGTCAGGCTGTTGTTCGTCAGAATACTGTTCGGGACGACCACAGTCTGATTATCTACTGTAGCAAGTTTTGTATAAAAGATCTGGATCTCCTTTACCGTTCCCTCGATTCCTTCCTGGGTAACGACAATATAGTCTCCGACTGCGAACGGTTTCAGCAGAAGGATCAGGATACCGCCCGCAAAATTGGACAGGCTTCCCTGAACGGCCAGACCCACAGCCACGCCGGCCGATGCGATCAGCGCTGCCACAGATGAAGACTCTACCCCGAATTTTGTAGCAATGATAAAGAGCAGAAGCGCATACAGCCCGAACTTCAGCATGGAATCAACAAACTGGCTGACTCCCGCGTCCGCATTCGCCCGTTCAAAAGACTTTTTTACGATTTTACGGATCCATTTGATAATCTTGCTTCCTACAAAGAAGAACACAAGCGCCAGCAGCACCTGAATTCCGAATGCCACAAGATCCGGAATGTGGTCTTCAAAGAACTGCACTATCCGATTTACCTCCTGAGTTGCCTCGGAAGTCACTTCCTGCACAGATTCCTGCACATCAGTCCCAAGCGATTCATTTGTCACGTCCGCAGCTGCTGCTGCGGCTGCGGATATTATAGAGCCAAATCTCATCATACCTTCCTCCTGTCATCTATTTCAATGCGAGAAACGCGCACAGATTCCCTCTCTTATCCCCGGCCGCGCGGTGGGAATAAAGGATCCTGCTGTTGCAATGCGTACATACATTTGTCACCGCGATGTGCTCCGGCAGGATTCCTGCTTCTCTGAAAATAAGCTCATTTGCCTTCCACAGGTTCAGCTGGTATTTTCCATTCGGCTTCCTGTAAAAAAGCTGCGGCCAGAATGCTTCCTCAAAGGCCTCCTTCACTCTTTCGATCACATCTTCACTCACTTCATAGCAGTCCATGCACACGGACGGTCCTGCCGCCGCAAGGATATCCGCGGGGTCAGACCCGTACTTCTCCTGCATGAGCAGGATAGTCTTTTTTCCGATTTTCCCCACGGTTCCTCTCCAGCCTGAATGGCTCAGCCCGATCACCTTTTTCACCGGATCAACAAAATACAGGGGAACACAGTCCGCGTAAGAGGTCACAAGACAGATACCCGGCACGTTTGTAACCAGCCCGTCTACATCCGTATAATCCCGTTCCCTTGTGATTCCTTTTCCCCGGTCCGCTTCTGTGACAATGCGGACATTCGTTGTATGTGTCTGCCGTGACAGCACCATGTCCTCACAACGGATGCCGAGCGCCTCTCCGATCCGGCGGAAATTCTCTCTGACGCATTCTTCCCGGTCTCCCCTGTCAAAGCTGAGGTTAAGCGAAGCATAAAAGCCCTCGCTGACACCGCCCAGACGGGTGGAAAACCCATGCCGGACGCTCCCTGTTTCCCTCAGCAGAGGATATTCAAGATAAGGCGTACTCCCGCCCGCCTCGTCGAATATATGCTTCTCATTTTTATAATTCAGTCCCAGGCTCATATTTCATCACCCCGCAAATGCATTTTTAATATATGTCACTTCAGTGCCTTCTATCCCGATCACATCAAACCGGCAGGGCGCATCCTGTATATGATGCTCCGTGAGATAAAACATGGCGCACCGGAAGATCTTCTTCTGTTTCCCCGGCCCGACCGCTTCCAGAGGACTTCCCTTTCTCTTATCGGAACGGTATTTCACCTCGCAGAACACCAGATATTCCCCGTCCCTTGCCACCAGGTCGATCTCTCCTGCCCTGCACCTGTAATTATACTCCAGGATCTCATACCCGAGCTGTTCCAGATAATATCCCGCCGCCCGCTCATAGTCTGTCCCGGTCTGTCTGCGGCTCTTCCTTGCGATGCCGCTCCTGCTTACTCCCCTGCTGTCTCTGCTGTTTTCTCCTTGTTTCTTTCCTGTCATATCTGCCGTTTTCCGCCTGTTCCGGCGGGCACCACAAACTCCCGCGCATCTTTATGGAAAGTGCATCTTTATAATAGAATAATTAAAGGAAATTCTTGATAAATGTCTGTCTGTGGATCGGCGTGGGACCAAGACGCCGTATGGCCTCAATATGCTCCCTTGATCCATAACCTTTGTGCTGCGCAAACCCATAGCCCGGCAGGATCTTGTCATACTGAACCATCAGCCTGTCCCTTGTGACTTTTGCGATAATGCTTGCCGCGGCGATTGATACGCTCTTGGCATCCCCTTTAATGATCGGCACCTGAGGTATGCTGATACCCGGTATGGTGACCGCGTCATTCAGAAGGAGATCCGGCGCCACATTTAAGGCTGCGACTGCTTCCCGCATCGCTTCATATGTGGCCTGAAGAATGTTGATCTCATCGATCCTTGCCGGAGACGCCATTCCCACGCCCACGGCTTCCGCCTTGTCCATGATCTCGTCATAAAGCGCCTCTCTCTTTGCCGGCGACAGCTTTTTCGAGTCATTCAGATAAAGAATCTCACAGTCCCCGGGAAGAATGACAGCCCCAGCCACTACCGGTCCCGCCAGAGGTCCTCTGCCGGCCTCGTCAATACCGCAGATAAAGCGGTATTCACTGTATTTCCGCTCATAACTCTGCATGGCGGCAAGGCGCTCTCTCTCTGCCCGGAGCGCCTCTTCCTTCTTCTTATAACCGTCAATCAGCTTCCGGACACCTGTGCGTTCATCGGATCTGTATCTTTCATAAAGCTCGTTTCTCTGTCCCGAATCAGCCTGTTCAAATTCTGCTTTTATCTGCGCAATGCTCTTTTTATTCATGTCTGATCACCCCGAACTTATCAATCGGCCAGATCCGCACCCAGGCACGCCCCAGCAGCTCGTCCCGGTGGATCAGCCCTACATTCGCCGAGCGGCTGTCCTGGCTGTTGTTCCGGTTGTCCCCCATCACAAAATACTCGTCACCGCCCAGCGTGATGGGCTGTGCCGCCTGACCCGGATCATTGATAAGCGCATTGCCGTAATGTTCATCCAGCAGAACCCCGTTTATATACACATAACCATCCACGATCTGCACCGTCTCTCCCGGAAGACCGATGATCCTCTTGATATAATATGTATTCTCCTCATATCGGTAAGGAAATACCACAATGTCATAGCGTTTCGGATCACGGAAACGATAGGAGATCTTATCCACGATCAGATGATCTCCGTCTGAAAGTGTCGTTTCCATGGATTCACCGCTGACCTGTGTTCTCTGCCCTACAAAGGCCACCACCAGGTAAGACGCCGCTGCAACAATCACGATAAACACGATCCATCCAAAAAGCTCCTTTATTATGCCTTTCATCTATGTCTTCCTTCCTGATAAGCTTTTTCAATATTAAAGTAAAACCCCAAACTTACCGGACGATCTGCCCGTCATTTCTCCTCCGGTCTCTCCAAGGTAATGCGCCCCAGTTTCCCGGCGCGGAAATCATCCAGCAGGATCGAAGCCGCTTTTTCTGTATCCAGCTCGCTCCCGCGTACGAGACAATGCCTGCTCTCTGCAATGTTGCGCAGACATCCATAGGCATCTTCCACGGACGGAATATCATACTTTTCTTCCAGGACACCCGGATAATTACTGTTTAAGAACTTCACCAGCTCTGCCGCCAGTTCTTCTGTCTGAAGGATCTCATCTTTGATCGAACCGATAAAGGCAAGTTTCAGTCCCACTTCCTGATCCTCAAACTTGGGCCAGAGAATTCCCGGCGTGTCTAAAAGTTCCACGTTTTTATTGAGCCTGATCCACTGTTTTCCTTTAGTGACTCCCGGCTTGTTCCCTGTCTTTGCACAGGCTTTTCCGGCCAGGGCATTGATAAAGGTGGATTTACCCACATTAGGGATCCCCGCTACCATGGCACGGACCGGCCGGTTCAAAATTCCCTTTTTGCGGTCTCTCTCCGTCTTCTCCCGGCACGCCTCCTGAATGACTGACTGGATCGACTTAATTCCCCCGCCTTTTTTCGAATTAACTTTAACTGCGGAATACCCTTTCTTCTTAAAGAAATCGACCCACTCGTCATTGCGGGCGTCTTCTGCCAGATCCGCCTTGTTCAGAAGGATAAGGCGCGCTTTATTTCTGCCCAGCTCGTCAATGTCCGGGTTCCTGCTGCTCAGAGGAACTCTCGCGTCCACAAGCTCAATGATCAGATCGATCAGTTTTATATTTTCCTGCATCATCCGCCTGGCCTTGGTCATATGCCCCGGATACCATTGAAAATGCATACTTCTCTCCATTCTGCCGCGTTTAAAAGCGGCGCTTTATCTCATATATCTCTTATCTGTCCTGCATTTACCGCACTCTCAGATGAGTCCCATATCTGCTGCCGGACCTGCAATAAACCATACCTCTCCGTATATATCATCCCGCTTGATATTTCCTGTTCCGGGATCTCTGCTGTCATCACTTGCCGTATGGTTGTCTCCTATTACAAAATATTCGTCATCGCCCAGTTCCACCGGTTCTTCCGCCAGACCGGCATATTCGATCCCGGACACGTGGATATTCTCTGCTATTTCTTCTCCGTTGATCAGGATCCTGCCGTCTGCGATCTGCACTGTCTCACCCGGCAGGCCCACAACGCGCTTCACAGAATAGCGGCTTTCCCCTCCCCGGGAAAAAGCAATGATATCTCCCCTGGCCGGCTCTTTGAAATGATATACGACGCGATTGATCAATACCACATCTCCATTCTTAAGGACAGGGGACATGGAATCCCCTGCCACGCTCACCCTCTGGCCGAATGCAGCCACGAGGAACACTGCCGCCATACAGACAATCAGTATCTCCACGGCCCAGAGTATGATCTCTTTCGCCCCGATTCTGCTGTTATACTCTTTCTCCTGCGCAAAATGCAGGCCTCTCTTCTTATCCTCAAACCGCAGCCCGCCGCGAGTCTTCCGTCCCCCAGGCCTGCCCGGCTTTTTCTCTGTCCTTCCCCTCTTCTTCCGGAAATCTAACCCCTGCATATTTCCTCCAGTTCAGCCCATATATTCAAAAAGGGACAATATACAGTTCTGTAATTGTCCCTCTCATGATTACTATTTTACTAATTCTTTTACCTTTGCAGCCTTGCCGACACGTTTTCTTAAGTAGTTCAGTTTTGCCCTTCTTACTTTACCTCTGCGGACAACCTCTACCTTCTCAACATGCGGAGAGTGGATCGGCCATGTCTTCTCGACTCCGATTCCGTTAGATGTCTTTCTTACTGTGAAAGTCTCCCTTGCGCCGCCGCCCTGTCTCTTGAGGACTGTTCCTTCAAAGACCTGGATTCTTTCGCGGTTACCCTCTTTAATCTTAGCGT
>DXCD01000050.1 GCA_019116185.1 Candidatus Mediterraneibacter stercorigallinarum | reverse complement strand
GATATTTGAAAATATAAATAAAGAATCGTTAACCCAGTTAAAAGCTTTAATTTTGGCGGATAATTCTCAAATAGTAGTTTATAATCCTGAGGTTAAATGGGTTTGAATGGAAGAGATGTACATATCTTTGGGAAAGTACGATGGCGAAGGCAGGACAGAATGCCTTCGCCATATTTTTCAGGTCTGGGCTCTGGTTTCATTTAAAGAAGTGAGAACAGCCAGTATATCAGCCCCAGCAGAGAACTGGTAAATATACCGTACAGAATGACAGGCCCGGCTATGGTGAAGATCTTGCACCCGATGCCGAAGACCTGTCCTTCTTTTTTATATTCGATAGAAGGCGCGGCCACGGAGTTCGCGAATCCGGTGATCGGTACAAGGGCGCCGGCGCCGCCCCATTTGGCAAGCTTCGGATACAGACCGGTTCCGGTCAGAAGCACGCTGATGAGAACAAGGAGAAGGGAAGTCCAGCTGCTGCACTCGTCAGTGGACAGCCCTGCGGCTTCACAGTAATTGTAGATCACCTGCCCCAGGAAGCAGATCGTTCCGCCCAGAAAGAACGCCTTCAGCATGTTCAGCCAGACATTGTGTTTTGGTGTTTTCTGATTTACATATTTCTCATATTCCTTTTCTTTCTTTAACTTCTCGATTTTATCCATAACAAAAACTCCTCTTTCTTCATAAGATCCTGTGCTTAGTATCCGCATATATTCGAAAAAAATGCGGATACTAAGAAAAAACCAGCAGTTCAGACATGGAACTGTTCTGAGAAAATCCTGAATGTACAGGGTGATGCGGGAGGTTATCACAATATGAAACAAATAAGCGGAAGTCAGAGCATTGTGTTTCAGAATGCTCCATATATCGTAAGCGCCGCTTCTGTGGTGGGCGCGAAGGAAACGCAGGGGCCGCTGGGAAAACTCTTTGATATATGCGCGGAGGATAATCTGTTCGGGGCGCAGACCTGGGAGGAAGCGGAAAGCACCATGCAGAAGGAGGCGTGTATCCTGGCAATCGGGAAAGCCCGCGTCAGGGCGGAGGAGATCCGTTATCTGTACGGAGGAGATCTGCTGCGCCAGGGGATTGCTACCTCCATGGGGGTAGAAGCTCTGCAGATCCCCATGTTCGGGCTGTACGGAGCCTGCTCTACTTCAGGAGAGGCGCTGGCGCTTTCAGCCATGAGCGCTGCGGCGGGATATGGCAAATATATGCTGGCTGTCACCTCCAGCCATTTCGGGAGCGCAGAGAAAGAATTCCGCTTCCCGCTGGGGTACGCCAGTCAGAGGCCGCTGTCCGCGCACTGGACCGTAACAGGAAGCGGGGCGTTCCTCGTGAAGGCGGCAGAAGAACCAGATGCGGATAAGGCAGGTGAAGCAGAAGGAAGAGGGAACAGCGGGGAGGGACAACTGGGAGAAACGGCAGCTGAGCCCGCTGCGGAGCCGGACGAGGGAGACGCCGCCACATCGCAGCTGAGCCATGTGCGCATTGCGGGAGTCACAGTAGGAAAGATTGTGGATTACGGGCTGAAAGATTCCCAGAACATGGGAGCCTGTATGGCGCCGGCGGCAATGGATACGATTGTCCGGAATTTCCTTGATATGGGGCGGACAGAAGAAGACTATGACCGGATTATCACCGGCGACCTGGGATACGTAGGACAGTCCATTCTGTTCGATCTGGTGCGCGGGCAGGGATATGATATAAGGAAGAAACACCTGGACTGCGGCATGACCATCTTTGACCGGGAGACTCAGGATACCCATGCGGGCGGAAGCGGCTGCGGCTGCGCGGCGGTGACGCTGGCTTCATTCATACTGCCCAAGGTGGAAAGCGGAGAATGGAAGCGGGTATTGTTCGTACCCACCGGCGCTCTGATGTCCACGGTGAGCTATAACGAGGGCGCCAGTGTGCCCGGAATCGCTCATGGAATCGTACTGGAACACAGATAGGCGGAATACAGACAGGGAGGAGACAGAACATGGAATATATTACAGCTTTTGTTATAGGAGGGCTGATCTGCTCGGCTGTGCAGATCCTTCTCGACCGGACGAAGATGATGCCGGGGAGAGTGATGGTACTGCTCGTATGTGCAGGAGCGGTGCTGGGATTTATCGGCGTTTATAAGCCATTTCAGGAGTTCGCCGGGGCGGGCGCCAGCGTGCCGCTGCTGGGGTTCGGAAACGTGCTCTGGCAGGGGGTAAAAGAAGCGGTAGAGAAGAACGGATTCATCGGCGTCTTCATGGGCGGATTTAAGGCCAGCGCGGTAGGAATATCAGCAGCGCTGATTTTCGGGTATCTTGCATCATTTGTATTTGAGCCGAAGATGAAAAAATAAAAAATGTGATAAAAAATGGCAAAAATGGATAAAGAAATGATAAGGTTTCTATATTGACATCATATAGCGGGCGGTGATATGATAATGCACGGAAACTGTAGGTATTGATTGATTTTTGCAGGGAAGAGACCAGGGTGTTTGATGGTAATGAAATTTTTCAAGGCTAGATAGAAAGATTTTGTTACCTTTTTCTATGTAAAAAGGCAAAAAGATGATATGATAGACAGGTAAAACGAGAAGAAAAGCGACAAAGGAGTATAAAATATGTGTGGAATCGTAGGATACGTAGGAGAAGAACAGGCAGCGCCGATTCTGCTGAAAGGACTCTCTAAACTGGAGTACAGGGGATATGACTCAGCCGGTATCGCGGTGCGGGATGAAGCATCCGGAAAGATATCGATAGTAAAGGCAAAAGGACGCCTGAAGATCCTCTCGGAAAAAACAGACAATGGACGCGCGGTCCGCGGAACATGCGGTATCGGGCACACCCGCTGGGCGACCCACGGCGAACCGTCAGAGACAAACGCGCATCCGCACTGCACGGATGACAGATCTGTGGTGCTTGTCCACAACGGTATTATCGAGAACTACCAGGAACTGAAGGTGAAACTGATAAAGTCAGGTTATACCTTCTACTCTCAGACAGATACGGAAATCGCGGTAAAACTGGTGGATTATTACTATAAGAAGACCGGAACTCCGCTGGAAGCGCTGTCAAGAGCGATGCTCCGTATCAGAGGTTCCTATGCCTTCGGCGTAATGTTCCATGACTATCCGGGAAAACTTTACGCGGCCCGCAAGGACAGTCCGCTGATTATCGGGAAGAGCGAAAGCGGCAGCCTGATCGCCTCAGACGTGCCGGCAATTCTCGACAAGACGAGAAATGTATACTACATCGGCAACCATGAGATCGCGGAGATGACCGGAGACGAGATCCATTTCTACAACATCGACCGGGAAGAGATCGAAAAAGAGATGGTAGAGATCAAGTGGGACGCCGAGGCAGCGGAAAAAGGCGGATACGAGCATTTTATGCTGAAGGAGATCCACGAACAGCCAAAAGCAGTTCAGGATACCATCGGTGCCTATGTAAAGGGCGGAGCTATTGATCTCACTGAGACGGGAATTACGGACGAAGTGCTGAAGAATCTGGAGAGGATCTATATCGTGGCCTGCGGCTCCGCGTATCATGTGGGACTGGTCGGCAGATATGTGATCGAGGAAATGACCAGAGTGCCGGTTGAAGTAGATCTTGCCAGTGAATTCCGCTACCGCAATCCGATCCTGGCGCCCAACTCCATGGTGATCGTCATCTCCCAGTCCGGAGAGACGGCGGACAGCCTGGCAGCCCTCCGGCTGGCAAAGGAAAGAGGAGTACCTGTGCTTGGCGTAGTGAACGTGGTAGGATCAAGCATTGCCAGAGAGAGCGACTACATCCTGTATACATATGCAGGGCCGGAGATCTCCGTGGCTACCACCAAGGCATACAGTACACAGCTGATCGCCATGTATCTGCTGGCAGTTCAGATGGCGAAGGGAAAAGAGACCGTGGATGAGAAGCGGTACGGAGAGCTGATCGCCGAGATGGAAACCCTTCCCGGGAAGATCCAGAAGACGCTGGACGACAAAGAGAGAATCCAGTGGTTTGCCAGCAAGTATGCCAACGCCAGAGATATCTTCTTTATCGGGCGCGGAATCGACTATGCCATCAGCATGGAGGGCAGCCTGAAGATGAAGGAGATCAGCTACATTCATTCAGAGGCGTACGCGGCAGGCGAGCTGAAGCATGGAACGATCAGCCTGGTGGAGGAAGGAATCCTGGTTGTTGGAGTGCTGACCCAGAGCGCCCTGTTTGAGAAGACACTGAGCAACATGGTCGAGGTCAAGAGCCGCGGAGCTTATCTGATGGGGCTGACCACATATGGAAACTACAATATAGAAGATACGGCTGATTTCTCCGTGTATGTACCCCGTACAGAAGAGTATTTCGCCACCAGCCTAGCCATTGTCCCGCTTCAGCTGATGGGATATTATGTCAGCGTGGCAAAAGGTCTGGATGTAGATAAGCCGAGAAACCTGGCAAAATCCGTTACCGTTGAATAGTAACAGTTCAGCCGCGCCATT
>DXCD01000049.1 GCA_019116185.1 Candidatus Mediterraneibacter stercorigallinarum | reverse complement strand
GATTTAAATTATGTGATTGATCATTTGAAGTAAAGTCGTGGCGATCGATATGAAAAATGAATGAGAGGAACAGTAATGAAAAGAAGATATATATCCAGTTTGGTAGCGGTGGCTATGACGGTATGTATGTTATTACCAACTACTGCATATGCAATAGAACCAGAAGAAAAAAGTGAAAATGATATTATTACGGAGCAGACATCTGAAGATCAAAACACAGATGATATTGAGAAGACTCCAGAAAAAGAGGAGACAATACCATCAAAGTTAGAGGAAAGCAACGATGTAAAACAAAAAAACGAAGGAAATACTGATGAAGACGTACAGGAGGAAAAGTCATCAGATAAAGTAGAAAGCACGGAGTTTTCAGTCGTATCGGATTATAATTCATTCCTTTCATCCTTAAAAATATTGGAAGGATATGCGAACGATTATGCGATAGCGAATAATGAGGATGCAGTGGAGCTTGTTATCAATTATATCCGTACAGGAATTGAAAAGTATAATACGGACAGCTGGGCAATCCTCGCCGGAGCTGAAAATACTGATTTTACCTTATATGTAGCTGCTCAGGATGCTGAGAACGGGACAAACGCCCAGGAGCTTCGCGGGATAGGAACTTTTGAACTCCCGAATGGACAGACGTCGGAATTTGGCCATATGTTTGGTGCTCTGAATATTGCATATTATAATGATAATGTTGCGGAAAATGCTGATTTCGGAAGCTGGGCAGGAGATATTGTCGATCTTATGGAGTACACAAAAGGAAAAGTAGACGATACAGATGTGGAGGCCATGGCGCAGGACATTCGTGAAAAGTATCTCGGCGTGGATGATCCGGATGCACATTCTTTTGGATATCAGGATATTTATGGGGATCTGGATTCTTTCTATATAATGAGTCAGCTGACATCGGGAAGCCAGAAGTTAAGCCAGATATTTGAAAGCTATTTCACATCAGCTCTTTCTGACACAGACCGTGCAGTGTTTTTTATAACCAGTCGGTTCCCGGGAGCGGAAACACAGGAAGCGGTCAGGAAAGCGCTTTATGAAGCCTATGCGGGGAATTCAGGAGCCGGATTACTGGAGACAGAGCGGGGGCTGTCAGGTGAGGACGACCTGCGGACCGCCTGCTGCTATGCATTTGCTGATTATCTCTATGAGCTGGCAAAAGACAAGCTTGGCACTGAAGAAGAGGGAAATCCGTATTATACCGTTTTTTCATCGGAGGACAGCACGCTGGCTCCCGGCGTCGAACAGAATATCAAGTATGCATTGACAGCTGATGAAAAGCAGATCGTGTATTATACAGCGACTGTGGATATCAGCCGCGACGACGTAAGTATCTATGCCAACTATAAAGATAATGATGGCTCATCCTGGGGGATGCAGAGAGTGACAGATCAGATTGCAGCAGCGAAGGCAAAGTATTCGGATCCTTCCAGTGATCGTTACATTGAAAATTTCACACCTGTTGTGGGAGTGAATGCTGATTTTTATAACATGACAAACGGCCGTCCGTCCGGAGTGCTGGTTATGGAAGGCGTAGAATATAACGGTGTGGGAAGCGAAAACTTTTTCGCGATCTTAAAAGACGGAACAGCAATGATCGGAAGCCCTTCTGATTACGCTGCATACAAAGATCAAATTAAAGAAGCTGTAGGAGGCGCAAACTATCTCGTAAAAGATGGGGAAATTGCCGTAGCAACAACCGATGATTATTACACTTCCAGAGCGTCACGAACCTGCGTGGGTATTACCGCAGAGGGAAAAGTTGTTCTGATGGTACTGGATGGAAGACAAGAACCTTTCTCAACAGGAGGAAGTGCAGAAGAAATTGCTCAGATCATGCTGGACGCTGGTTGCGTAACAGCAATAAATCTGGACGGTGGCGGTTCTACTACATATGCCGCTAAACAGGAAGGGGAAAACGAGATTTCTGTTGTGAATCGACCTTCTGATGGCTATGAAAGATCTGTAAGCTCATCGCTGATGGTTGTTTCTACTGCAAAATCTTCAACGGAATTCGATCATGCGTTGGTAACAACTGACACCGATTATATGACTGTCGGAGCATCCATGTCAGTGTCTGCTTTGGGAGTCAGTGTGTCCGGAAGTGCTGCGGATCTGCCGGAGGGAGCGGAGCTTACGGTTTCAGATGAAGAGGTTGCGACTCTTAATGATGGCATACTTACAGGTGTATCCCAGGGAAGTGTGACAGTTTCTGTTATGCTTAACGGGGAAAACCTGGGGAGTAAGATCATACAGGTAATTCAGCCGGATGGCCTGGGCTTCACAAAGGATGGTATGAATGCTGTCTATGGTTCCGCTGTGGAACTGCCTATAGAGGCAACTTATAATGGGAACCCGGTTACTATATGTCCGGATGATATTACATTTGAACTGAGCACGGCTGATGCAGGAACGATAGAAGGCTTCGCGTTTACCGGGAATGAAGAATCAGGTGTACGAAATGTAACCGTGACAGCGTCGCTGGCGAAAGACCTGTCTGTCAGTGACGCGATGAAAATTGCTCTTT
>DXCD01000006.1 GCA_019116185.1 Candidatus Mediterraneibacter stercorigallinarum | reverse complement strand
CTTGTGAATGCAGCCGGATTCGGGAAGAGCGGAAGCTTCACAGATATTGCCAGGGAAGGAAAGAAGTTCCAGACGGACATGGTGGACTTAAACTGCCGCGCCCTTACGCGCATGACACAGATGACAATTCCTTGGATGGGAAGGGGCAGCCGGATCGTCAACCTGGCGTCTGCCGCGGCATTCTGCCCGCAGAAGGACTTCGCCGTATATGCCGCGACAAAGGCATATGTCCTCAGCTTTTCCCGGGCGCTCGGCTCGGAACTGAAGGCTTGCGGAATCTATGTGACCGCAGTGTGCCCGGGACCCGTGGATACGGAGTTCTTTACAGTCAGCGGTGAGCTTGCTAATCCGCTGAAAAAGCTGACTCTCGCAGGAGCACCGCAGGTCGTCCGCAAGGCGCTTTCCGACAGCAGGAAAAAGCGGGCTGTCTCCGTTTACGGGGCAGGAATGCAGGCGGCGCGCCTTGGGGCTAAGATCGCGCCCCACAGTCTCATACTTAAGACAGAGGAGTTATTTGCAAAATGAAAAAAGTACAAAAAGGTGCTCCAGGCTACCTGGACTATAAAAAGAAAGTAGAGATCATAAGGACCATCGTATATTTCGGCATTGTTGCCGCTGTGTTTATCCTCGGGTATTCCCAGACCGGGACAAGGCTGAACCTGCTTACCGTGGTCGCCATCCTTGGCTGTCTTCCCGCAGGCAAAGCGCTTGTGGGAGTGATCGCAAGATTCCCGTACCGCTCGATCGAGAAGGAGAGGGCAGATGAGATCGCAGGCAAGACAGCTCATCTCACGGTCTGCTATGATATGGTGATCACAAGCGAAGAGAAAATCATGCCCGTAGACTGCATCGTTATCTCCGGCAGCAATATCTTCGGTTACACACATAATAAAAAAGTAGATCTGAAAATGGTCTCTGACCATATCAAAGCAATGCTCAAACAGAACGGCTATACGGGTCTTGCCGTCCGCGTGCTGAATGAATATAAGCCTTTTATCACAAGGGCGGAAGGGCTTGACAATATCGCGGCAGTAGAAAAAGAAGATACAAAGGAAAGAGAAGAGGCGGTCCGGGGGATCATCCTTAACATTTCCATGTAGAAAGAGGCAGGACATGAAAGAACTGTGCATCGGATCAAACGAGGCGGGACAGCGTCTGGACAAATTCCTCGGGAAATATATGGACCAGGCGCCGAAGAGCTTCCTGTACAAGATGCTGAGAAAGAAAAACATCACATTGAACGGAAAAAAAGCTTTGGGAAATGAAATTCTCTCAGCAGGGGATACGGTAAAGCTTTTTCTTTCGGACGAGACAGTCAGTAAATTCTCCCGTTCCCGGACGCAGGAGACATACAAGCCAAAGTCACAGGGCCAGGGAACAAAACTTGACATATTATACGAAGACGAGCATACAATCTTTATAAACAAGCCTGCCGGCATGCTTTCACAGAAAGCGGCGCCGGGAGATGTGTCCCTTGTGGAGCATCTCATCGCTTATCTTCTGGAGAGCGGGCAGATCACGGAAGAAGAGCTGCGCACCTTCCGCCCTTCTGTGTGCAACCGGTTGGACCGGAACACAAGCGGGATCGTGGCGGCGGGAAAGACACTTGCAGCCCTTCAGGATCTCAGCGCAATGTTCCGGGAGAGGAGCCTCCGGAAATATTATCTCTGCCTTGTGAAAGGCGGGATAAAAGAAAGCCGGCGGATCAAAGGCTATCTGACAAAAGACCGTCAAAAAAACACGGTATCCGTGCAAAAGGAAAAAGCAGGAGACGCCGCTCTGATCGAGACAGAATACCGCCCGGTCTCATCAGGAGAAGGGGTGACCCTTCTGGAAGTCCACCTGATCACCGGGAAGACCCATCAGATCCGCGCGCATCTCGCGGCTGAGGGGCATCCGATCGCCGGAGATTATAAATACGGGGACAGAGCTTTTAATGAGAAGCTGAAAAAAGAATACGGTCTTTCCAGTCAGCTCCTTCATTCTGCCAGACTGTGCATTCCCCGCTGCACCGGCGCGCTGTCCCATCTTTCGGGGAAAGAGATTACCGCGCCCCTGCCCATGATCTTCCAGAAGATCTGCAGGGATAAAGGGGTGATGTGAGATGGCTACCTGGAGTTCAAGAGGCTTAAGAGGATCTACCCTGGAAGAATTCATTAACCACACGAACGAGCGGTACGACGAGCTGGGGCTCGCATTGGTGCAGAAGATACCGACGCCGATCACCCCGGTGAAGATCGATCAGGAAAGCCGGCATATCACGCTGGCATATTTTGATAAAATCAGTACAGTGGATTATATCGGGGCAGTGCAGGGAATTCCGGTCTGTTTCGATGCAAAAGAATGCCGTGTGGATACCTTTCCCCTTCAGAATGTGCATGAGCATCAGATCGACTTTATGGGGAAATTCGAGCGGCAGGGCGGGATCTCGTTCCTGCTGATCTACTATACAGAGCGCGATGAACTGTACTATATGAGATACGAACAGATGAAGAAATTCTGGGACCGAGGCATGCAGGGCGGCAGGAAAAGCTTTCGCTATGATGAGCTGGAACCGGAATGGTTCATGCAGCTTAAGAACGGCTATTTTGTCCCATACCTTGACTATATCCAGAAAGACCTGGATCTCAGGGATTGACAGATATGCGGAAAATCCGTATAATTACAAGGGTAATTTAACGTGTTAGCACGGTAAAGTGAAAGGGGCGCTATATGGAACAGAAACTTCACACCCCGGAAGGTGTCCGGGATATCTATAACAAAGAATGTGAGACCAAACTTACACTTCAGAGAAAACTTAACAAGGTACTGCATCTGTATGGATATCAGGATATACAGACTCCGACATTTGAATATTATGAGGTCTTCCGAAAAGAAATCGGATCCACTTCTACGCAGGAGCTTTATAAATTTTTTGACCGGGAGGGAAATATCCTGGCGCTCCGTCCGGATATCACCCCCTCAGTCGCAAGAGCGGCGGCAACTCTGTTTGAATCAGAAGATATGCCGATCCGTCTCTGTTATGCGGGAAATACATTTATCAACCATTCCAGCTATCAGGGACGCTTAAAGGAGAATACACAGCTCGGAGCAGAGCTGATCGGTCTGGACTCGGTGGAAGCAGACGCGGAGATGCTTGCCATGGTGGTGGACAGCTTAAAGCAGGTCGGACTGGAGGAATTCCAGGTGAGCCTGGGACATGTTGATTTTATCCAGAGTCTGTTGAAAGCCGCAGGGCTTGAGGAAGATGAGAACCGGGAGATCCGCACTCTTATCACGAACCGGAATTTCTTTGGAGTGGAAGAAATTCTGGATGCGCATCAAGTAAAAGAAAGCGTCAGAGAGGCATTCCGTCTCCTTCCGGAACTGACCGGCGGCCCGGAGGTGCTGGAACTGGCAATGGGCGCTGCGCCGGATCTGGATGCAAGGCTTGCCGTTACCCGCCTTCAGCAGATATTCCGCCTGCTGAAACTGTACGGCGCGGACGATCATATCACATTCGATCTGAGCATGATCGGCAATTACGGTTACTATACGGGAATCATTTTCCGTGCCTATACTTTCGGCACCGGAGACGCGGTCGTCAGAGGCGGACGCTATGACCGTCTACTGGAAAAATTCGGTAAAGATACCCCATCCATCGGTTTTGCCATCCTCCTGGATGAACTTATGGGCGCCCTCGGAAGACAGAAGATCCCTGTGGAGACGATCCACCGCAATCTTATCGTCTATACAGAGGCAACAGAAGAGCAGGCAGTTGCCCTTGCGTGCAGCTTCCGTAAAAAAGGACGCAATATCGAACTCATCAAAAGAGAGCTCGAGGATGAGCGGGACATATATGAGGAATACGCAAAACGCACCTCTGCCGCGGCCATGCTCTATCTGAGAGACGACCAGAAGATCGAGATGGTAAACCTGCGGACAGGAGATGAAAAGCTGGTAAAGATACCGGGCATGGATTAAAGGAGCATCATTTATGAGATATTTGACATTTGCCCTCACAAAGGGACGCCTCGCGAGCAAAACGCTGGATATGCTGGAAAAACTGGGCATCACTTGTGAGGAGATGAAGGACAAAGATTCCAGGAAGCTGATCTTTACAAACGAGGAACTAAAGCTGAAGTTCTTCCTTGCAAAGGGACCGGACGTCCCTACTTATGTAGAGTATGGAGCAGCGGATATCGGAGTAGTCGGAAAAGATACGATCATAGAAGAGGGCAGGAAGGTACATGAAGTGCTTGACCTCGGATTCGGGAAGTGCCGGATGTGCGTCTGCGGATACGAAGATGCCGCGGAACTCTTACAGCACAGGGAACTGATCCGCGTCGCGACCAAATACCCGAAGATCGCGAAGGACTATTTTTATAATAAAAAGCATCAGACCGTGGAGATCATCAAGATGAATGGCTCCATCGAGCTTGCACCGATCGTGGGGCTTTCGGAAGTGATCGTGGACATCGTGGAGACCGGATCTACACTGAAAGAAAACGGTCTCGTGGTCCTGGAAGAGGTGTGTCCTCTCTCTGCCCGCATGATCGTTAATCCAGTAAGCATGCGGATGGAGAATGACAGGATCAAAAAACTGATCACAGATTTACGTACTTTGCTCAGAGACGAGTAAGGCGGGAGGAAATTATGCGAATAGAGAAACTTGACCAGAATACAAAGAAAAACCTGCTGGAGGATCTGTTAAAGCGCAGCCCTAACAGTTACGGCAAATATGAAGAGAGCGTGCGGGTGATCCTTGACGCTGTAAAGGAGCGCGGAGATGAGGCGCTGTCTGAATATACGAAAAAATTTGACGGCGCGGAAATCAATGCATCTAATATTCTTGTGACAGATGATGAGATAAAGGAGGCGTATGACGCGGTAGATCCCGGGCTGATCGAAGTGATCAGAAAGGCGCTCGTCAATATCCGCTCTTATCATGAGAAACAGATGCAGTACAGCTGGTTCGACAGCAGACCGGACGGCACGATCCTCGGACAGAAGGTGACCGCTCTTGCCAGAGTTGGCGTCTATGTGCCGGGCGGAAAAGCAGCCTATCCCTCTTCCGTCCTCATGAACATCATGCCCGCCAAGGTGGCAGGAGTGGATGAGATTATTATGGTAACGCCTCCCGGAAAGGACGGGAAGGTGACGCCCACCACACTGGTAGCGGCGAAGGAAGCCGGAGCGGACAAAGTGTACAAGGCAGGCGGGGCCCAGGCGGTTGCCGCTCTCGCGTACGGCACCCAAAGCATCCCGAAAGTGGATAAGATCGTAGGACCGGGCAATATTTACGTGGCTCTGGCGAAGAAGGCTGTGTACGGACATGT
>DXCD01000048.1 GCA_019116185.1 Candidatus Mediterraneibacter stercorigallinarum | reverse complement strand
TATTTAACATTTTATTTACTCTTTCTTTACTGCATTTTAACTTTTCTTTTACAACGCATTGTTTTCCCACGGATAAAAAGCGCCGGAAAGGTACATTCATGCGCTTTACACGGACACTTTATTCTGCTAAAATCATAAAATATGAGGAGTGAAATGAGTAATGAGTTTGAAAATACCTATCGAGACCTCCGCGCGCCATATCCATATCACGCAGGAGGATTTTGAAACTTTATTCGGACCGGGCACAAAGCCCACATTTGCAAAAGAATTAAGCCAGCCCGGGCAGTATGCGTGCAAAGAACGCCTGACTGTCGCGGGACCGAAAGGGAGATTTGAAAAGGTCGTCATACTCGGACCATGCAGAAAGGAGACCCAGGTGGAAATCTCCGTGACCGACGCAAGGCGGCTCGGCATCAAGAGCGTGATCCGGCAGTCCGGCGACCTGGAAGGGACGCCCGGATGCACGCTGATCGGGCCAAAAGGAAAGCTGGAACTTTCACGGGGCGTCATCGTAGCAAAACGGCACATCCACATGACCCCCGTTGACGCCATCCGCGCCCACGTCAAAGACAATGACATCGTATTCGTCATCACCACAAGCTATGAGCGCTCCCTCATCTTCTCCGATGTGGTCGTGCGCGTCAGCCCGTCTTATTCACTTGCCATGCATGTGGATACTGACGAGGCAAATGCATTTGCCAATGAAGATAATCCTACCGGGGTCATCCTCAAGCTCTTCAACGGCCATACATACAGCCTGCAGAATTGGGCAGAGGAACTTCAGGCCGGAATCGACCGATAGAAAGGACTATATTATATATGTTTATATTAATCTTCGAGCAGCTTGTGAAGATGTTCTTCATTATGCTGCTCGCATTTGTGTGCTACAAAATCAGGCTGGTCAGCCAGGAAGGGAACCGTGCCATGTCCAACCTCCTGCTAATGGTAGTCAACCCATGCCTGATCCTGACTACTTACCAGACAGAGTACGACCCCGAACTGGTCAGGGGGCTTCTCCTCGCATTTGCCGCGGCCGCAGTCTCCCATGTTATCGGGATCACGGCCGCCACATTACTGATCCGCCCTTCCGGCAGCGAGAACCACAGCGTGGAGCGGTACAATGCCATATACTCCAACTGCGGTTTCATCGGAATCCCGCTGATCGGCAGTGTCCTTGGCGATACCGGTGTATTTTATCTGACTGCGTACCTGGTCGTATTCAACCTGTTCACCTGGACTCACGGTGTCGGGCTCATGGAAAAGAAGTTCTCCCTGCAAAATATGAAACAAGGAATTCTCTCCCCTATGTTCATCTCCACTGCGGCAGCGGTTATCCTGTTCTTCATACAGTTTAAGATTCCTGATGTCCTGTTGGATTCCATGAACTACGTAGCAGATATGAATACGCCTCTCGCCATGATGGTAGCGGGCTTTTCCGTGGCACAGGCTGATCTCGGGAAAATGCTGCGCAATATCCGGCTGTACTTTGTCTCAGCCGTCAAACTGCTCCTGATCCCCCTGGTCACAGTCCTGGCGCTTGCGCTTATGCATCTGCCCCAGACCGTCTCCCTTGCCATGGTCATCGCCGCGGCGTGCCCCGCTGCAGCCACCGGCACCATGCTGGCGATCCGGTACAAGCAGAACTACACCTACTCATCCGAGATCTTCGCCATGTCAACCGTACTGTCCATGGTTACGATCCCCGTGGTAGTCATGCTGGCGGAATATGTTTTGTAAATAAAAAGTGAACGGGGTCAGACCCCTTTTGGAGAAATTGTCAGAATTTTCTCCTTAAAGGGGTCTGACCCCGTTCACAGTTTTTTCACATTTATTCTACACTCTTTAATGACTCTACCATATCGATCTTCTTTAATTTAAAGTACATGGCCCCGTTTACAATGCACGAGAACACCACGGTAAGCAGGAAGGCAAACACAAAGCTGCTGAAATCGATATTCCTGCCGAACATGACAGACTCAATCTCCACGGTCACGATAATGAAGCGGTGAAGGATCCATCCGAGGAGGACGCCGAATACGGAGCCCAGCAGGGTGAGCACAATGTTCTCTCGGTACACATACATTGTGACCTCATTGTTGTAGAAGCCCAGCACCTTCAATGTCGCCAGTTCCCGCTTGCGCTCTGTGATCGCAATGTTGTTCAGATTATACAGTACCACGAATGCGAGCATGCCTGCCGAAATGATCAGCACCACAATAACCAGGTCCAGCGCGCCAAGCATATTGTCCACCTGCTCTCTCAGATCAGTGGTATAGCTGATACTCAGCGCCCCGGGCAGCTTCAGCGCTTCTTCGCCGACCCGTTCTGCCTCCTCGGTATTCCTGTCAGCAGTCTTATAGAACACGGAATTGTATTCCGGCGCTTCTCCATATGCCGCTTCGTAAAGAGCAGGCGTCATGAAGAGATAATGCCCCATATAATTCTCACACACCGCACTGATCTTCACGGTGACATCGCCCTTGTCTTCATCGCGGACCGTGATCGTATCTCCCGGCTCAACATCCAGCTCTTTGGCCATCTTTTCAGTAAGCACGGCGCCTTCATCGTCCAGATAATATTTTTCATCGGTGACCCGATTTTGAAGTACTGTATATTCCGGGAAACTACCCACATCTTTCGGCACGTCCAGATAGACATCATGCCATTCTTCCCCGTTTCCCACAGTGACCTGCAGGAGCAGTCCTTCTGCCGCGCCGTCCACATCCTTATCCGCCTGAACCTGGGACAATACTTGCGCCTTTTCTTCTTCCGAGGCGTCTCCGTTCAGTATGACAGTTCCGTCATAGAGCTGGATTTCTCCATACTGAATATCCACGATCGCGAAAATCGAATCCTTCAGGCCGAATCCCACCAGCATAAGTCCCATACATCCGCCGATACCGAAGACCGTCATAAAGAGCCGTTTCTTATAGCGCACAAGATTCCTGACGCTCGCCTTCCAGGAGAAATTCAGCCGCTTCCATATGAATGGAATTCGTTCAAGGAGCACTCTCTGTCCCTGCTTCGGCGTAGGCGGACGCATCAGCTCCGCTGCCTGCTCTTTCAGTTCCCGGAAGCACGCCAGGAACGTAGCGATCAGCGTAGATGCCAGCGCCGCCAGGGCAGCGCCCATGCCATACCTTACGTTGTACGGGATCGCCAGCTCGTTCATATGCTGGTACATGATCCCGTATGCATTTATAATGATATACGGAAATACTTTTTCTCCAAAAAGAATCCCCGCGACACTTCCGGTCACGGTCGCCAGCAGCGCGTATCCGAGATACTTGCCCGCTATGGAATGCCGCTCATATCCGAGCGCCTTAAATGTGCCGATGAGAGTCCTCTGTTCCTCTACCATGCGGGTCATTGTGGTCAGGCTGATCAGCGCTGCCACCAGAAAGAAGAGGACAGGAAATACTTCTCCGATCGCGCGCATCCTGTCCGCATTCTCCCCATACCCTGTATAATCCGGAAGATTATTTCTGTCATATACATACCATTCCGGCTTCTCCAGATTCTCGATCTCTTCCTGGGCATCAGCGAGCTCCTGCTTCGCATCTTCGATCTTCTGTTCACCGTCCGCGATCTCTTCCCGCGCCTCTGCCTCGCTCTTATAATATTCTTCCCAGCCGTCGGCAAGTTCCTGTTCACCGGATGCGATCTCTGCTTCCGCATCTGCAAGCTGCTGCTCGCCGGATTCAAGCTGCTGCCAGCCGTTGTTGATCTGTTCCTGGGCGGCTGTAAGCTGCGCTTTCGCCGCATTGATCTGCTCCTGCGCCTGTGTAACGCCCGCTTCGCCGCTCTGGATCTGCTCGTACAAAGCCCGCAGCGCAGCCATGGTCACGTCATCGGTTTTGCCGCTTGCAGCCAGTGCATTGTACTGTTCCTTTGCAGAATTGAGCTGATCAATCTGAACATTCAGGCTGTCGATGTTCGCATTCAGCTCCTCTGTCCCCTGGTCCACCTCTGCCTGGCTGTCATTCAGCTGCTGCCGGGTCGTCTCCATCTGCGCCCTGGAAGACTCCAGCCCGCTCTTCCCGCTGTCCAATTCCGCCTGCGCATCCTCAAGCTGCTGTCTGGCGTCCGCAAGCTCTGCCTCTGCCTGCGCCTTCCCGTCTGCCAGCTCTGTCTCCGCGTCCGTGATCTGCTGCTCGGCATCCGAAACCGCCGTCTCGGCCTCAGCCGTAACTTCTTCATACCGCGCATCCTGCCGTTTTTCTTTGATGGCTTCTACATTCTCAATGACTTCCGCTATCCGGTCATCATATTTATCCGTAAATGCTGTCAGCTCCGCCGCGCCTACCACCTGTGCACAGATCTCCGTGTATACATCCAGCGCAAAGCTTTCTTCCGGCACATACACAAAGGCGCTCACCGTCCCGTTCCCGATCGTCGCGCTTCCTCTCTGGAATGAAATATAATTGGGGCTGCTCACGGTACCTGTGATCGTAAAGGTATCTGTCACAAGTGTATCTGCAATATCATCCTCCGTCCCACTGGAAAATGTAACCGTATCCCCGATCTCAAGGTCACTCTCCGCCAGATAGTCCACATCCAGCGCGCACTCGTCTTCCGCCTCCGGCAGACGTCCGTCTTCAAGCTGCACCTGATTCATTGTCGGAAGCATGGACATGACATGAACCACAATCTGGTTTGCCCCGTCTGTGCATAGCACGTCCGCAGAATATCCGCCTTCCGCATGTCCGATCCCATCCATCGCTTCAATCGCGCTTATATCTTCGGCTGTAAGCCCCATGGTGCTGATAACCTGAATATCCATCATATTCTTATTATCAAAATACGCATCCCCCGAATAACGCATATCCGGTTCGGATGCCCGTATTCCCGAGAAGAAAGCGCACCCGATGGCAACAATAAAGAAAATAGACAGGAACCGCCCCAGGCTGCGCCGGATCTCCATATAAAAGTCTTTTCTCAACGCTTTTTTCTTCATCTATTTTCCCTACCATTCTATCTCGTCAATTGATACCGGATGTGCATTCATCTCCATCTGCGATACCTGTCCGTTCTTGATATGTATCAGCCGGTCCGCCATGGGCGAAAGCGCCTGGTTATGCGTGATCACGATCACCGTCATGCCGCGTTCCCTGCACATATTCTGAAGGAGCTTTAAGATCGCTTTGCCCGTATTGTAGTCCAGCGCCCCAGTGGGCTCGTCACAGAGTAAAAGCTTCGGATTCTTTGCAAGAGCCCTGGCAATGGACACTCTCTGCTGCTCGCCTCCGGAGAGCTGCGCGGGAAAATTATCCAGCCGTTCTCCCAGTCCCACTTCCTCAAGCACTTCCCTGGCATCCAGCGGATCCCGGCAGATCTGAAGAGCAAGTTCTACATTTTCAAGCGCGGTCAGATTCGGCACCAGATTATAGAACTGGAATACAAACCCGATGTCCTCTCTCCTGTATCCCGTCAGCTGTTTCGCACTGTATGCGGTCACATCCTGGCCGTCCACGGTCAGCGACCCGCTTGTCGCCGTATCCATTCCCCCAAGTATGTTGAGCACCGTCGTCTTGCCCGCGCCGCTGGGGCCTACAATTACGACAAATTCCCCCTTATTAATGGTGAAACTGATATTGTCCACCGCGCGGATCTCGACTTCTCCCATTTTATAGATCTTAGTGATATCCTGTAGCTTTACAAATTCTTCCATACTGTATTCTCCCGACACATATAATAAAAAAGGGGACGGATACCAGCATCCGCCCCAGCCTGATTTCCTGTATTAATTATAACACGGGAATCGCCTGAATTGAGAAATTTCAGATTAATTTCATACTTTTTTCCAACAATTCAAATATGCATATACCATTTTATAGAAGACCTCAGCAGTCCGTACCCATATGCAGTCCCTGTCACTGTCTGTCCCGGTTCAGCCTTGCCGAGAACTGGAACAGCACCAGCCCGATGAGAAACATCACTGAAAGCGCGCTCACGCCTATGTTGATGCTCCCGGTGGCCTGGCTTAAAAAGGATACAAGCGCGGTTCCCAGCACAGACGCCCCTTTTCCGCAGATATCATAGATCCCGAAGTATTCCCCGGATTTCTCGGCAGGAATGATCTTGGCAAAATAGGATCTGGAGAGTGCCTGGATCGTCCCCTGGAACATTCCCACCAGGACAGCAAGAATCCAGAAATCGAGCTGAGAATCCAACCAGTACGCATAGACTGCGATGCAGAAATATGCGGCAATGCAGACTGTGATGATCTTCTCCGGAGACACTTTCTTCACAATGCGGCTGAAGATGAGGACAGCCGGGAACGCCACAATCTGTGTCACCAGCAGCGCGAGCAGAAGGCCTGTGCTGTCCAGTCCCAGCGCCTGCCCATAAGCTGTCGCCATATCAATAACCGTATAAACACCGTCTATATAGAAGAAGAACGCCAGCAGGAAGACAAAGATATGCTTCTTTTTTGCCAGCTCTGCAAAAGTTCTTCCCAGACGCCTGAAGCTGTCTCTCACCACATGTTCTCCCGCTTCCGAGAAGTATTTCTGCTGATAAGACCTTAGCAGCGGCACGGAAGAAAAGAGCCACCAGAGCGCGGTAATGATAAATGCAAGGATCATGGACGTCTGCATCCCGATTCCGAGACTGCCCGCTCCGAGCACGATCCCGAGGCAGGCAATAAACGGGATACAGCTCCCGATATATCCCCACGCATATCCATGGGAGGATACTGTGTCCATCCTCTCCGGCTCGGTCACGTCAGTGAGCATGGCGTCATAAAATACAAGGCTTGCAGAGTATCCGGTCTTCGCCAGCACGAACACTCCCAGGAACCAGATCCATGACGACAGGAATCCAAGCAGGATACAGCCGAACACTCCCACGCCCATGGCAATGCAGAATATGGTCTTCTTAAAATTCTTCGTATCCGCAATCGCTCCCAGCGTGGGACCGAGGATCGCCACCAGCAGCGTGCAGATGGATGTGGCATACCCCCAGTATGCGAGATAATCCACATCCGATATTCCCGCATTTCCTGCAAGGAAATTAAAATAGATCGGAAAGATCGTGGATACCATCATAGTGAATGCAGAGTTTCCCACATCATAAAGCACCCATTTCTTTTCCAGTGAAGTCAGTTTAAATTTCATCTCTCATTCTCTCTTTCTTTTTCTTACAGCCGCAGGCTTTCCCAGTTATCCCCTTCACCGAATGTACGGTGGAATCTTGCCGGCAGTTCCGCGTCCTCGAAAAGGACCTTCTGATACTGCATGATCAGCCCTGACGCAAGCGGAACCGCTCCGGAATAAAGCTTCTTGAGCAGCTGACAGTAGTCCCTGCATGCCGGATTCGGTTCCAGGCTCATGACCATCCCATGCATGGAATCATATTGTCCCGCCAGTTTCATGCCGCCAAAGAGCAGCTTTCTCTTCGCTGTTCCCGGGGCGTGCAGCACCTTATGGTAAAAGATCATTCCTTTCAATGCTTTCTCCACGGCTTCCGGCGTCAGATCCTCAAAGAACGGCGCAATGACCGCGCTGTTCTCCCGGGTCGGATGGATGTGCTTTGTTCCCAGATGCCGGACCGGATTAATATAATCTTCTTTCAGCAGAAGCCGGTCAAACTCCATCTCGATCTCCGAGTGGCTGATCCCGCTTGTGCGGATCATCTTCTCTATATACGGATGGCACTCGCTGTCCAGGGCAAAATGGCAGATCACGCCGTAAATATAGGCCCTTGCCGCAGCAGGGTTTTCCGCTTTCTTTATGATTTCCGCCGCATGCAGGAAAAATCCGTCAGCCGTCTTGTCATGCAGCGCGTATCCCTGTCCGCTGACAGGATTCTTCTTCAGCGGATGATAATAAAAAAGAATATCCGGCCCGTGTACGCCGATGTCAAAAAGCTCCCTGTTATTCTCGATCGCGCTCTGAAGCGGGCGCGGCAGCGCGCTGATCACTTCTTTGCCGAATTTGTAATGTGCGTATGTGGTAGGCATGTATACTCCTCTTTTCTATGCCTTCTTCCGGAGAAGAAGGCAGTATTTTCTCTCGATTATTTATTATCACATATTCACATGGAAAAATCCAGATATACAGGTCTCCTTAATGTTAAATTTTCACTAATTTTTTTAAGAATATCTGTAAACCTTGACTTTTCTTTTATTTCATTCTATATTATGTAACGTGCAGATACATTTCTGCATATCTTTTTTCTGTACGGTTTTCACTGTACTTATATTTCGGGCTTGTACTGGTTTCGACAGGGATCTTGAAGATGGAGAAGCTATCCGCAGGCGATGCGTCAAATCGCAAACTTAAAATTAAACGCTAACGATAATTACGAATTAGCTGCGGCCTAATTGCCGCATGTCAGCCCCGGGGCACTCACACCTCGGGAATCTGGCATCAAACATGTGAGAAACGATGACGGCAAAGCTTTGAGCCGTCAGGCGTATCATGAAGCTACTGAACCCGCAAGGATGTTCGTTTCCGTGCGGCAGAGGGAATGAAAAAGAACGGACTATGATAGTAGAAGTACATGGGATAGGTTTTTGGACGCGGGTTCGATTCCCGCCAGGTCCATTTTAAAAAGCGAGAGTCAAGGTTTCGAGCCTTGACTCTTTTTTATTAATGAATATGTCCCTCCTGAATCGGCAGCCGGATCTCTATTCTCAGCCCATGGGGCGTCACAGAAGAAAATACAGCTTCACCGTGATGCGCCTTTACAATCTGCCGCACGATGAGAAGGCCCAGCCCGTGGCGGGGTTCGTCCGCGCCGCTGTCGTTCATCATATAATGAGGCGTATTTTTCAGCTTTTCAAGTTTTTCTTCCGTGATCCCCACGCCGTCATCTTCTATGGCAATACAGCATTCCTTTCCTTCTATATAAATTTCCATCATAATATGACATCCGTCCGGATTGTGGTTCTGGGCATTATTCAGCAGGTTATTGACCGCCCTGCACAGCAGATTCCTGTCACCTTCGATCACGCAGGCAGGCAGGTCCTCTTCTGCTTTCCATTCCAGCAGATATTTTTCGCTGAAATCTGTGTTTATAAAATCTGCCGCGCACTGACGCGCCACTGACACCAAATTTACCTGTTCCAGCTGCAGCGGCTGCATATTATATTCCAGCTTAGACGCAAGATTCAGATCATTCACCAGATTTTTCATCTTTACGCTCTGCCGGCGTATCACGGAAGCCTTTTTCCTGTCCTCCTCCGGCAGCCCGGGATCATCCTCCAGCTGTCCCGCATATCCCATGACCATGGAGAGCGGCGTGCGGATATCGTGGGAAACCCCGGATATCCAGTCTGCCCGCGCGGCTTCCTTTTTTCTCAGGTCCCTTCTCTGTGACTGCAGGATCTCCGCAGTCTGATTGATGTTTTTTGCCAGATCAGACAACAGCCCCTTCTCCTTCACATACACAGGAACTTTCGTCGGCAGCGCCTGAATCCCGTCCGCGATCGGTTTTACGGAGCGCAGCAGCTTTGTGTTTGCCGTCACATAGATCAGAAAGATCACGGCTACATTGATCCCGATCACAGACAGCGCGATATACGGGCTGTTCTTTATAAAATCATAATCCCAGGACGGGCTCATATGTTTCCAGTATCGGTCTTTTGGAAATCCCACGACCACCAGTCCTTCTTCTGATCCGGCGGTATAGGTGGGGTAGTCCGCCAGATACCCCCGGGTCAGACTGGAAATATCCGCGATCGTATACTGCATCGGGATCTCCGCAGGCAGATCCTCCGTATGCCAGAGGACCTGTTTTGTCTCATTGTCAATGTAGAGCGCCCACGCCTTCTCCGCTTTCAGGTTCTCTGTCATTTCATCGGAAAGCATGTATCCGTACTCCGTCTTCTGAAGAGCGGCTTCTGTCTCGCTCGCTGTGGTCCACGGCCCGATGCCGGGAGTCTGATTTGACGCAATGGCCAGCAGAAGGATAAAATTCACCGCAAGGAGAAGGAACATGCTCAGGGACAGGATCCCCACAAATCTCCGGGTCAGCTTTGCAACACTTTTCATGTCATTTCCCCTCCAATATCAGCTTATATCCCAGTCCTTTGACCGTGATCAGGGAGACCGGCTTTGACGGATTTTCCTCGATCTTTTCCCTGATCCTGCGGATATGCGCCATCAGGCTGTTCTCATATCCGAAGGGATTCTCTCCCCAGGCCGCCTCGCACAGCTGGTCGATCGTCACGATCCGCCCCGCGTTCCGGCACAG
>DXCD01000047.1 GCA_019116185.1 Candidatus Mediterraneibacter stercorigallinarum | reverse complement strand
CCTTTCAGCGAGGAAAGCTGACAGATGTTTGGATCGAAGAAGCAACAGAAATCACGCAGGCTGATTTTGAGATCATAGATGACCGTCTTAGAGGAGAACTTCCTCCAGGACAGTTTTATCAGATACGGATGACCTTCAATCCGGTGAACAGAAATCACTGGATTAAGAAGGTCTTTTTTGATACTCCTGATCCGAATGTTTTGACGCATCACAGCACGTACCTGGACAACCGCTTTATTGATGCTGCGTACCACGCACGTATGGAGCGCCGTAAGGAAGTAGATCCGGAGGGGTACCAGATATATGGACTCGGGAACTGGGGTGAAATTGGCGGGCTGATCCTGCATAACTGGAAGGTAGAAGAGATCAGCCAAGACCTGAATGATTATGATGACATTGTGATTGGACAGGACTTTGGATTTAACCATGCAAATGCGCTACTGCTTCTGGGAATTAAGGATGATAATCTATATATTCTGCAGGAAATATATGTCTTTGAGAAAGAAACAGCAGAAATTATTCCACTGGCCGTAAAAGCTGGATTCCCGAAAAACAGGACAATGTGGTGCGATTCCGCAGAGCCGGACCGGATAAAGGCATGGAGAACAGCCGGTTTTCGGGCACGTGCAGTAAGCAAGGAACAAACAACAGAAAAGAAATATCAGTCTGCTCAGATTGACTGGCTGAAAGGCATTGTAAGCAAGGATCGGATAATCCACCGCATGATATATGTGCATCCATCCTGTGTAAATACAATCAAGGAACTGCAGCAGTGGAAGTGGAAAAAGGATGAGCGGACGGGTGAGTATCTGGATGAGCCTGTTCCCTTCCAGGATGATGCAATGGCTGCTCTTCGGTATGGCGTTGAGGGATGGAGGAAGCCAAAAGCAAGATATCACCGAGTAAAAGGAGGAATTTAAACGTGTTTCGATTAGAAGATGAAGAAATGTTGGACGAAGACAGGCTCGGAAGGTTTCTTGCCCTGCATGCGGCGGAGGCGACATTCCGGTACAAGCCGCTTATGGATGCATATATGACGGAGTATCCCATCTTCCGAGAGCCTCCGAAACCAAAATATAAGCCAGATAATCGGATTGCGGTAAATTTCGCAAAGTATATTGTGGATACGATGAATGGGTTTTTTATCGGAATTCCGATCAAGCTTCAGTGTGATGATGAGAAAGTCGCAAACTATGTTGAGTTTCTGGATCAATACAATGATCAGGATGACAACAATGCTGAGTTGGCGAAGATTTGCAGTATTTACGGAAAGGGATATGAAATGTATTACGTGGATCAAGAGGGTAAGATCGGCATTACTTATCTGGATCCGCAGGAAGCATTCATGATCTACGATGATTCCGTTCTGGAGCGGCCGAGGTATTTTGTGCGGACATATGTGGATTCAAATAATGTCCTTCATGGCAGCGTGTCCGATGACGAGAAGGTGAGATATTTTATCCAGAAAGGGAAGATACAGTTTCTTGACGAATATGAGACAGTGCATGGATTTGCAGGAGTTCCGGCAACAGAGTACCGGGAAAATGCAGAAGAACAGGGGATATTTGAGCCTGTCATGACGATGATCAATGCTTACAACAAAGCGATTTCCGAAAAAGCTAATGATGTGGATTACTTTGCCGATGCTTATCTGAAGGTGCTTGGAACGTTACTGGAGGAAGATGATATTAAGCATATCAGAGATGACCGCATTATTAATTTTGACGGAGATATCGAAAAGGTAATCGTGGAGTTCTTACAGAAGCCAGATGGTGATACAACACAGGAGCATCTAATTGACCGGCTGGAGCGCCTGATCTTCCAGATCAGCATGGTGGCGGATATCTCAGACGAGAACTTCGGTACTTCTTCTGGGATTGCTTTAAAATATAAGCTTCAGGCAATGAGCAATCTTGCGAAGACGAAGGAGCGGAAGTTTAATAGTGGGATGAACCGGAGGTATATGCTGATATTCAGTAATCCGGTATCAGGTATGTTGAAAGATGATTGGGTAAAAGTGAAGCCGATCTTCACACGGAATTTCCCGGCGAACGTACTGGAAGAAACGCAGATCGCCGCTAATCTTGATGGCATTACTTCGAAGAGAACGCAGCTCGGCACTCTGTCCATTGTAGATAATGTGGACGATGAACTGAAGCGAATTGAAGACGAGGAAGAGGAAAGTCGTAATGATCCTGTGATGGCGCAGATGTTTGGAGGTGCGGCGAATGGACAGTCAGACATACTGGAAGAACCGGGAGACGGAGCAGCGGAGACATAACATCCGAGATGAAGCCGAGTATCAGAAACATATCCGGGAGATCTACCAGAATATGATCGATGAGATCGAGAAAGAGATCAACGGCTTCTACGGAAAGTATGCCAGAAAAGAGGGCATTACGATGGCAGAAGCAAAGAAGCGCGCAGCTAAATTGGATATCGAGGCTTATGGCCGGAAGGCTGCCAAATATGTGAAGGAGAAAAATTTTTCCAAGCAGGCGAACGAGGAAATGCGGCTGTACAATCTTACCATGAAAGTGAATCGGCTGGAGCTCTTGAAAGCACAGATTGGTCTTGAAATGGTGTCTGGATTCGATGAGCTGCAGAAGTATTACGAAGAGATTCTAACAGACCGGGCGGTATCAGAATTTGAACGGCAGGCCGGCATACTGGGAAAGACAATCCAGAACAATGCGAAGGCGGCCAATGCTATCGTGAACGCATCTTTCCACAACGCCACATTTTCAGACCGGATTTGGATGTATCAGGATATGCTCAAGAATGAGCTATCCAGCCTATTGCAGACCGGGCTGATTCGAGGAGAAAATCCACGGCGGTTGGCAACGCATCTCCGGAAGCGCTTCGGAGTCAGCCAGGGCAATGCAGAACGGCTGATGATCACGGAGCTGGCGAGAGTGCAGACGGAGGCGCAGAAGCAGTCTTTTGAGAGGAATGGCTTTGAGGAATACACTTTCCTTGCACTGGGCGATGCCTGCCCGATTTGCAAGGCTCTGGATGGAAAACACTTTAAAGTAAAGAAAATGATGCCAGGGACAAATGCTTCGCCGATGCATCCGCGCTGCAGGTGCTCTGTAGCTGCGTATGAAGATAGCGAAGACTATGGGGACTGGCTGGATTTCCTGGACAAGGGAGGTACTACGGAAGAATGGAATGAACTGAAAAAGCAAAGAAATTCTAAAGAATATAGCGCGCTTAAGACGAAGAAAGAAGCAGCGGATTATCTGAAAAATGTACTCGGAGTAAACAGCGTTAATTTAAAGGGGCTTACTGTAGATGAAATAAATGAGATCAACAAAAGCCTGCGTAATATTTATCAGGAGTATCCGCAATTACAGTTTTTTATCCAAAAAGTGAAAACGTCAATTTCTGGCGGTCATACAGCGGCTTTTGTAAGCAAGTATGATGCGGGAAAGATCACTACAGAGATATTGGTAAACCCAACAGATTTCAAGAACATTAAAAAAGTAGTGGACAGATCTGTAAAAGCTGGGTATTGGACTCCTAAAGAGGGTATTGAGGGGGTAATGCGGCATGAAACGGGGCATGCTCTGGAAATGTATCTCACATTTAGTGAGCGAGGTGTAAATCCGTTTGATACGCAGCCCAATGGCTTGGTTGACAGGTATCAAGCTATGAAGGCGAGCATGGCTGGAGAATATTCTAAAAAGGTTGTCAGTAAGGCTTTTG
>DXCD01000046.1 GCA_019116185.1 Candidatus Mediterraneibacter stercorigallinarum | reverse complement strand
CGAATATATTTTTCCAAGAATTTGTCGTAAAAATGTGGTCAAATCAAGAAAAGCGAGTGAGAAAGAGAATGTTACGCCATGCACAGCTCGGGAAAGAATTCCCTCGCTGTCGGGCTGTCGCCCTATAAAATAGCGAAAATAGACGCCTTTGCAAGTAAACTAGCAGGGCGTCTTTTTTCACCATTTTGCATGGCTTGTAGCGTTCACAAAATCTTCACAAAATAATTAGCACTCACTTCTTGACAGTGCTAATAATACCTGCTATATTACAACTAGAACAATGGGAGAGGAAAAGGAAAGATTCCTGAAGTTCCCGGTTCTCAAAACTCAACACTCCGAATTGTATTTCGGAAGTGCTTCATAATATAGATAGATAACAAAAAGGTTTGTTTTTGAAAGGAGATATGACTTATGTTGATGCCTAGTATTTTTGGAGAGAATTTATTTGATGATGACTGGATGGACTTCCCGTTTGACAGAGATTTCTGGGGCAAGAAGAATCCGCTGTACGGCAAGAATGCCAAGAACATGATGAAGACAGATATCCGCGAGCATGATAACGGGTACGAAGTTGACATTGACCTGCCGGGATTCAAGAAAGACGAGATCAATCTGGAGCTGGAGAACGGTTATCTGACCGTGTCAGCTGCTAAGGGACTTGACAAGGACGAGCAGGATAAGAAAGGCAAATACATCCGCAGGGAGCGTTATGCAGGCGCAATGCAGAGAAGCTTCTATGTGGGCGACACACTGACCCAGGAAGATATCAAGGCGAAATACGAGAATGGTATCTTGAGCATCAGCATCCCGAAGAAGGACGCTCAGGCAGTAGAGACGAAGAAGACCATTGCCATTGAAGGCTGATGACAGAACTGACAATCATGTAAAAGAGGGAGGTCCGGCACCGGCAGGTGCCGGATTTCTTTCAAGGAAGGGGAATTACATATATCACTGATTCGAGTGTTTGGAGCATGAAAGGAGATATGACTTATGATGATGCCGAGCATTTTGAGAGAAAGTTTATTTGATGATGGCTGGATGGATTTTCCGTTTGAGAGAGATTTCTGGGGCGGAAAGAGCGCTAAGAATATGATGAAGACAGATATCCGCGAGCATGACGCGGGCTATGAGATTGACATCGATCTTCCGGGATTTAAGAAAGACGAGATCAATGTAGAACTTGACAACGGATATCTTACCATTTCAGCTGCTAAGAATGTGAATAAAGACGAGGAGAAGAAACACGGCAGATATATCCGGAGGGAGCGTTATTCAGGAGCAGTGCAGAGAAGCTTCTATGTAGGCGATGCGATTACTGAGGAGGACATCAAGGCAAAATATGAGCATGGCATTCTGAAGCTGTCTGTCCCGAAAAAGGACGCCAGGGTAGTAGAAACCAGCAGGAATATTGCCATTGAAGGATGACCGTGCTGAACAAGGCATATATAACATAAGGAGAAGGTCCGGCGACAAAAAAGCGCCGGGCTTTTTTTCTTCCATTTTTCACATTTCCTGCTATAATGTATGACGGAAATTGAGAGAAATGAGGAACAAAAGATGAGTAAGGCAAATGATTTCGGCAGGGATTCGATCCCGCTGCTTGTATTGAAGATATCGATCCCGTTTATGATCGCGCAGTTTGTGAATGTATTTTACAGTATCGTGGACAGGATCTATGTGGGAAACATCCCGGGCACAGGCGCGGACGCTCTCGCCGGGGTGGGGATCTGCGCGCCCATTGTCACTCTGCTGTCATCCTTTGGAACACTTTTCGGGATCGGAGGATCGGTCCTTTTCTCTGTGCGGCTTGGAGCGGAGGACGAGAAAGGCGCGCGGAGGATTCTGGCGAACAGCTTTTCCATGATGATCATTGTCTCCCTTGTGCTGACTGTACTTTTCCTGCTGACAAAGGACCAGCTCCTGGTCTGGTTCGGCGCGAGCGAGGTGACATTCCCTTATGCGGACCGTTATCTCACGATCTATACAGCGGGGACTTTTTTTGCCCTGCTCTCAATGGGCATGAATTATTTTATCACTGCCCAGGGCTTCCCGGTGCTGGGGATGATGACCACGCTGATCGGAGCGGTCATCAACATTATTCTTGACCCGGTGTTTATCTTTCTTTTTGACATGGGAGTGGCGGGGGCCGCGGTCGCGACGGTGATCGCCCAGATGTCCTCCTGCGCGTTTGTCCTTCTGACTCTTCGGAGGAAAAAGATGAAAGTGCCGCTGGGGCTGACAAAGCCGGAATTGTCTGTGGGCTGGCGCATCGTGAAGATCGGCTTTTCGCCGTTTCTCATACTGGCCACGGACAGCATCATTATCATTGCATTAAATGCAGTGCTCCAGTACTATGGCGGCAGTGAGTACGGCGACACGCTGATCACGGCGGCGACCATTGTGCAGAGCTACATGCTTCTGATCACCTCGCCCATGCTGGGGATCACGGGAGGCTCCCAGCCTCTGATCAGCTTTAATTACGGGGCAAACCGTCCGGACCGGATACGGAAGACATTTTTCTGGGTCCTTATGCTGTGCGTGTGCTTTACGTCAGTCATGTTTCTGATCTCAAGGATCGCGCCTCAGTATTTTGTAGCTATTTTTACGGATAATCAGGAATATGCGGAGCTTGCCGTGTGGGGGATCCGGGTGTTCACCCTGATGATCGTCCCGCTCAGCTTCCAGTATGTGTTCGTGGACGGGCTCACTGCTTTGGGCATGACGAAGATTTCCCTGACCCTGTCGCTGATCAGGAAGGCGCTGTACTTTGGGGCGACATGTATCCTGCCGCTGATCTTTACCGCGCAGTCGGCATTTTATGCAGAGCCGGCGGCGGACGGGATCGCTGCCAGTATTTCCTGTATTGTGTTCTGGTTCATTTACAGAAAATATCTGCGGGGCGGGGGAAGGCTGAAAGATATCAAGATATAAAAAGACAGCGCGTAATCTGTGATATGGCTGTCTATGGTTGCATGAACCGGAGAAACTATTTATAATGGGGAAGAAAACAAAGAACCATCAAGGAGATTTACAGATATGATAAAAGTGATCGCAAGCGATATGGACGGCACCCTTCTGGGAAACGACCACAGGATCGCGCCTGAGACCCTTGCGGCAGTAAAGGAAGCGTGCGGCGCGGGGATTCGCTTTATGATATGTACGGGAAGGAATTTTCCCGGGGCGATGCAGGAGCTGCGAGGCGCCAGGCTCGTGTGCGACTATATTGTCAGCAGCGGCGCGGAGGTGCGGGATCCCCGGGAAAATGTGATCCTGACTCATCCTATGAGCATGGATCAGTGCAGGAGAGTTTACCGTGTGATCCGGGACTATCCGGTATCCATGGTGATCTGTACGGACGAGTATGATTACCGGATCGGGACACCGGAGGAAATCGCGGAGAGTATCCTTCTGGAGACCATGCTGTTTCACATGAACTTAAACCGCGAGGAAGTAAAGAAGACCCGCCAGTATCTCCAGATGAAGGAGCGGACAAAAGCAGTCTCAGACCTGGACGAGCTGGAACGGAAAGGGATACCCGTGTACAAGCTGTTCCTCTTTGCGGATGACAAAGAGATGCTTGACCAGATTAAGCGGAGGCTGGAGCCGGACAAGGATCTTGCGGCAGCGTCTTCTTTCCCGACCAATCTGGAGATCACAGATGTCAGGGCGCAGAAAGGACCGGTATTAAAAGAGTATATCGAGTCCCTGGGGTACACGATGGATGAGGTGATGGTGCTGGGAGACAGCCTGAACGACCTGTCCATGATCGCCATGGATTTCGGCGCCACGGTGGCAATGGAAAACGGAGACCCGGAAGTAAAGCAGGCGGCAAAATATGTCACGAAGACAAATGAAGAACTCGGAGTGGCATATACGATCAGGGAGCTGCTCAAGCGGCAGCGGGAAACTGTCTGACCGGGCCGGGAACTCCCAATGAAAATGAAAGAGAAGATGGATAAGAATTATGAGATTTAGAAGCAAACTTGCAATAAAATGCGCGAAAATGACGAGCAGCCTGATCAAGAAGATGAACCGGGGAAGCGGTGTGACGCTGCCCGGATATGTGGCGCGCCTGATCGACCCGAATATCTTAAAGGAGATGGCAGGTCAGGTCAGGGGAAAGATCATCGTGACCATGGGGACGAACGGGAAGACAACTACAAATGCCATCCTTTGCCGTGCCCTGGAGAGTGAGGGCAAGAAGGTCATCATCAACCGGACAGGGGCGAATATGTTAAACGGCATTATTTCTGCATTTGTCCTTTCAACGGATCAGAAGGGGCATCTGGACGCGGACTATGCCTGCATCGAGGTGGATGAGATCGCGTCCGTGGGCGTTCTGCCCAGGCTGACGCCGAACTGCACCCTGCTTACCAATATTTCGAGAGACCAGCTCGACCGGTTCGGCGAGGTGGATATCACTTACAACAAGCTGATGACTGCTGTGACGAGCGTGCCGAAGACAACGCTGATCATCAACTGCGACGACATCCTGTCCTACTCCCTTGCGGAGAACAGCGGCAATCCGTATGTCACATACGGGATCAGCGAGCAGATCTTTGACGATATCTCGCGCTCAGAGATCCGGGAGAGTATTTTCTGCCGGAAATGCGGGAAGAAGCTGGAGTATGATTTCTTCCACTATGGGCAGCTTGGGATCTATCACTGCCCGAACTGTGGATGGGAGCGTCCGCAGCCGGACTACACGGCGGAGCACATTGAGCTTCAGGACGAGGTGTACTCGTTTGACATGGATGGCGTCCATATCGATTCCACGGCGCGCACGCCGTACAATATCTACAATACCCTGTCCGCATATACAGCGCTGAAGACAATGGAGGCGGGATACGCCGGATTCAAAGAAATGATCGAGGCGTTTGACTATGGGAACAACCGGGAGAGTATTTTCCGGATCAACGGGGCAAGAGTGCAGCTCCATCTGGCGAAGAATCCCATCGGCTTCCAGCAGAAGGTATCCCTTGTGCTCAAGGATCCGAAGCCGAAGGATATTATCATCCAGATCAATGATACCTATCAGGACGGGGAGGATATCTCCTGGCTGTGGGATGTGGATTTCCAGTATCTTGCGGACAGCAATGCGCAGAGGATCATTACCGCGGGAACGCGGCGGCATGACATGGGGCTGCGCCTGAAATACGAGGATATCCCCTGTGACTCTACCACGGATCTGCGCGCTTCTGTGCTGGACTGCGTGGAGAACGGGACGAAGAATCTCTATGTGATCGTGAATTATTCCGGGCTGTACCGGACGAACCATATGCTGACAGAGCTGGAGAAAGGTTCCGGAGCAGGCGGGACACAATCTGACAGGGAACAGGAAGGAGGGAACCAGGCATGATGAAACTGACCATCGGACATTTATACCCGGACCTTCTGAACCTGTACGGCGACCGGGGCAACATTCAGTGCTTCCGCAAACGCCTGGAATGGCGCGGCATGGAGGCTGAGGTGATCCCGTTCCTCTCAGGGGACAAGATCGATTTCTCGAAGCTGGATATCGTCCTCCTGGGCGGAGGATCTGACCGGGAGCAGGAGCTGGTCTGCGGCTTCTTAAAAGACATCCGGGAAGATTTCAAGGCATACGTGGAAGACGGGGGCGTGGTTCTCGCGGTGTGCGGCGGCTATCAGCTCCTGGGGAAATATTATAAGACAGATAAAAAGACCATTGAAGGGCTTTCGATCCTGGACATTACGACCGAGTGGCAGCCCGAGCGTCTGATCCGGAACATCGTGCTCAACAGCCCGCTCTTCGAGCGGCCTGTGGTGGGATTCGAGAATCACGGCGGCCGCACCTATATCGGAGACCACACGCCATTTGGCAAGGTGTTCTACGGGCTTGGGAATACAGGGAAATCCGGTTATGAAGGCGTGGTATACAAAAACGTGATCGCCACCTACCTGCACGGCCCGCTCCTGCCGAAAAACCCGCATGTGTGCGACTATCTTCTGGAGCGCGCGCTGAAGAGGAAATACGGTCCGGACGTGGAGCTTCAGCCTCTTGCGGATGAGCTGGAGCACAAGGCAAACAGCTATATCGTGGACAGGTACAGTGACAAGAAATACATTCTGAAAGAAACGATCAAACGGTACACCTGATCGTGAAAGGAGGCGGGCGCATGGGATACACTTACGTGATGTCGGATATACATGGCATGGGAGCGCTTCTTGAGGAGATGTTAGAGAAGATCTCCTTTTCGGAGGATGACGTGCTCTATATCCTGGGAGACATGATCGACCGGGGACCTGATCCGGCGAAGGTGCTGGACATCGCCTCTTCCTGCGGCAATATCATTCCGCTGAAGGGCAACCATGAGGATGAGTTCGTCAGCTGGTATGACAACGAGATATCCAGGATGTTCCAGAAGTATTATTACAATACCTATGATATCCTTATGGACAGTGAGCGGACGAGGGAGAAACTGCCGGAGTATGTGAGCTTTATGAAAAGCCTGCCCCTCTATAAGAAAATAAAGCGGGATGGCGGGTGCTTCCTGCTGGCACATGCGTCCACGGAGGAGATCCTTCAGGTCTGGAAGAGAAAAGAGCGCCTGATCTGGGACACCTCCATGGTGGACCGGAAGAAGGGAATACCGGGATATGTCTCCATTGTGGGTCATGTCCCGACTTTTGTTATCCGGGGATTTTCGAAAGCGCCTGCCACGATCTGGCACAGCGCGGATGACCGGCTGATCGTTGTGGACTGCGGCGCGGCGTTCCCGGAGCTGGGCGGACGGCTCGGGTGCCTGTGCCTGGAGACGAGAGAGGAATTTTATGTGTCAGCGGGACACGGCATGGAATGAAGCTGTGAGGTCGGCCGGAAGGAAGCCGGAGGAAGGAGCATATGAGGATACATTACAGGGAGACAGAAGAGTGCATTGAGATCGTGCGCTGTTTCGGGGCGGACGGGAATATAGAGCTGCCGGGACAGATTCAGGGGAGACCTGTGACACGGGCAGCGGCATATGCATTTTCGGCAAGAAAGGCTCAGGAAGACGAGGAAGTTCTTGTCTGCGAGACAGACGAGGGGAGGATCTTCCGGCAGCAGGAGCAGCTTCTTGCAGGAGACATTGTGGAAAGCGTGCGTTTCCCGGATACGATGCGGGAGATCGGAAAATATATATTCTATGGATGCCGGAACTTAGAGGAACTGACCTTTTCAGACAGCCTGACAGAGATCGGGAGCGGGGCTTTTACTGGCTGCCGTTCCCTGAACAGGCTGGATGTCCGGTTCTTAAACGGCAGGCGGTCCTGCGTCCCGGACATACTGGGGGACTTGTGGCAGCGGATCGACGCGGCCTTCTATGAAGCGCCCGGCGGCAGCCGGGAAGCCGGAGACGGTGGCAGGCGGGAAGCCGGAGACGGTGGCAGTCGGGAGGCCGGGGGAAATGACTGCCTTGAGAAAAGGGCAGAGCTTGTGTTCCCGGAGCACTATGAGGAAGCTGTGGAAAATACGCCTGCCCGCATCCTTTTTACACAGCATCACGGGTCAGGGAATAATTACAGGCAGTGTTTCTATAATAAAGAGATGGATTACAGGAAATATGACGATTTATTTTTCGTCGCAAAGGCGCAGGACAAGGTCAGTGTCCTCGCGGACCTTATTTTCGGCAGGCTTCTGTATCCGGCAGGGCTTGCACGGGCAGCGGAAGAGAGCTATGAGGCTTATGTCAGGGAACACGGCGGTCAGATCGCGGAGTATCTGACGGATACAGGCAGGATGGAAGCCCTCAGGGAAATGTCCAGGCGGGGACTCTGGACGAAAGAGGCGCTGGATGCCGCGGTGGACCACGCGGCGGCACATCAGACAGCGGGCCGGGGCGAGAGCCTGAGCTTCCTTATGAATGAGCGGCACAGACTGTTTCCTGTGAGAAAGGGAAAATATGAGTTATAACAGTGAACAGAGCCAGGGGGCAGAACAGGCGGCGCATCAGCTGGAGAAGATCGGCAGGGAGATCCTGTGTATCTGCAGGGATGAACTGTATTTTTCCATGCGGTTCATGGATGTTGCGCTGAGCAGCTTTACCTACCAGATGGATGCGCAGGTGAGCCCCTTCGGGACAGACGGATATCGGATGTATTTTCATCCCCGGGAGCTGGGCGGCCTGTACAGGGAGAACCGTATCCTTGCCAACAGAGGGTATCTTCACATGGTCCTCCACTGCATTTTCCGGCATATGGTCAAGCGGGGGATGGACGAAAGGTACTGGGACTTAAGCTGTGACATCGCGGCCGAGCATATCATCGACGGATGCGATTTGAGACCCGTGCGCTTCTCACGGAGCCTGCTGCGCAGAGAGACTTACCGGAAGCTGGAGGCGTCAGGGCATGTGCTCAACGCGGAGCGGGTGCTCCGGGAGCTGACGGAATGGGAACTGACGGAGAAGGAGCTGTCCATGCTGGAGGAAGAATTCTACGTGGATGACCACAGGTACTGGGAAGACAAGGACCAGAACCGCCCTCCAGATGAGCAGCTGGAGAAAAAGTGGAAAGACATTGACGAGAAGATGGAGACAGACCTGGAGACCTTTTCAAAAGAGGCTTCCGAGCAGAGCGGGGGCTTCCTTGACGAACTTCGGGTGGAGAATCGGGAGCGCCATGACTACCGGGAGTTCCTGAGGAAATTTTCCGTGTTCCGGGAGGAATTAAAAGCGGACGAGGATACCTTTGACTATGGGTTCTACACGTATGGGCTGTCCTTATATGGGAATATGCCTCTGATCGAACCGCAGGAGACACGCGAAGCGAGGAAGATCGAGGAATTCGCCATTGTGGTGGATACCTCCATGTCCTGCTCGGGCGCGTTGGTGCGGCGCTTTCTTGAGGAGACGTACAGCGTGCTGTCGGAGAATGAGAGCTTTTTCCGAAAGGTGAATATCCACATTATCCAGTGTGACGAGAAGGTGCACCAGGATGTGAAGATCACATCACAGGAAGAGCTGGAGAAATATATGGAGCATTTTCAGCTATACGGGGAGGGCGGTACGGATTTCCGCCCGGCGTTTGAATATGTGGACAGCCTGATCGAAACGGGAGAATACACGAATCTGAAAGGGCTGATCTATTTTACCGACGGGTATGGGATTTATCCCAACAAAATGCCGCCTTACAGGACTGCGTTTGTGTTTCTGGAAGAAGACTACCGGGACGTGGATGTGCCGCCGTGGGCGGTCCGCCTGGTGATCAGCGGCGACAGTGAGATTGAGAGAGGATAACTGACAGGAGGAATACAGTTTGGATATTAAACGTGCAAAACAGGAGATCAAAGATGCGGTCGAAGCATATCTTTTAAAGGATGCCTTCGGAGAATATGAGATACCGGCGATCCGGCAGCGCCCGGTGCTTCTCATGGGACCTCCGGGCATCGGGAAGACACAGGTCATGGAACAGATCGCAAAAGAGCTGCAGATCGGGCTCGTGGCGTATACCATCACCCACCATACCCGGCAGAGCGCTGTGGGGCTGCCGTTCATTAAGGAAAAGGAATACGGCGGGCAGAAATATTCTGTGACAGAGTATACCATGAGCGAGATCATTGCGTCTGTGTACGAGAAGATGGAGAAGACCGGGATGAAAGAGGGAATCCTCTTCATCGATGAGATCAACTGCGTTTCTGAGACGCTGGCCCCGGCGATGCTCCAGTTCCTCCAGGGGAAGACCTTTGGCACGCACAAAGTACCGGACGGCTGGATCATCGTGGCAGCGGGAAACCCGCCGGAGTACAACAAGTCTGTCCGCGAATTTGACGTGGTGACACTGGACCGGCTCAAGAAGATTGAAGTGGAGGCGGACTTCCCGGTATGGAAGGAGTACGCGTACCGGCAGGGCGTCCACCCGGCTGTCATTTCCTATCTGGAGCTGCGCAGGGAGAATTTTTACCGGGTAGAGAATACAGTGGACGGGAAGCTGTTCGCCACGGCGCGCGGCTGGGAAGACCTGTCCCAGATCATCCAGGTATATGAGAAGCTGGATAAGACTGTGGACAGGGACGTGGTGTACCAGTATATCCAGCACCGGATGATCGCGAAAGATTTTTCCAATTATCTGGAGCTGTATTACAAATACAGGACCGATTATAAAGTGGAGGATATCTTAAACGGGAAATGGGATGAGGCAGTCCTTCAGAAGATACGCACAGCGTCCTTTGACGAGCATCTGAGCATTGTCAGCCTGCTGAGCGGCAGACTGGGAGAAATGTTCCGGGAATGTTACCGGCAGGATGCATATGTGGCGAAGCTGTATGAATATCTGATCTATTATCGGGATAACCAGTCCGTCATGATGCTGGATGATGTGCGGATGATGGCGGAAAGAGACATGGAAGAACAGAAGAAGGCAGAAATCCTCACAAGAGAGCAGGAAAATACCCTGATCCGGGTGATCGATGCGCTGACCCGATTCGCACTGGAGCTCAAGGGCGAACTCTTTGCGGATGACGAGGCATTTGCCCGGGTGAGAGAGCTGTTCGGACAGGAAAAAGGGGAGCTTGACGCGGCGGAAAACCATGCATCCGAAATGCTGGAACACGCATTTCAGTTTATGGAGGACGCGTTCGGCGAGAGCCAGGAGATGGTGGCGTTCGTCACAGAACTCAATGCAAATTATTACAGCGTGTGGTTTATCCGGGAAAACGGATGCGACCTGTATTACAGGTACAATAAAGGGCTTCTCTTTGACGAGAGACATGCAGATGTAGTGCGGCAGATGGATGAAGCGGAGTCCATGCTGAACGCGGGGATCAAATGAGAAGAATGGCTGTTGCTGTTCAGCCCGGAGTCCGATGTGAACAGAATCCACTATTGGGACGGAAAAAATAAGAGAAAAAATGTGATTTCTGACGAAAATATGATATACTAGTTATAATTGCGGCGGAAGGACATATGAGAGGTGTCCTGTCCGGCGAAATCAGGGGGATGAGTCTTACCGGCGCGGCTGACGCCGCGGCCGGGAATTGAAGAAAGTGAGGTCGTTAGGATGGATGTAAGGCAGAAAAGAAACGAAGCGCTCGGAAAGCGGGTCGTAAAGGCGCTGGAATCCAGAAATATGGAAGCTTATTACGCGGCGACAAAGGAAGAAGCCGTAAAGAAAGCGCTGGAACTGATCCCTGAGGGAAGCAGCGTTAACATGGGCGGTTCAATGTCTGTCCGTGAAGTGGGACTTCTGGATGCAGTCAGTTCCGGGAATTATGAATTTTACGACCGGGATAAGGCGGCAACGCCGGAAGAGAAGCAGGAGATCGCGCTTAAGGCGTTTACATGTGACTGGTTCCTGGGCAGCGTCAATGCCATGAGCGAGGACGGCGTGTTCGTCAATATAGACGGAAATGCCAACCGTGTCGCGGCATATGCCTTTGGACCGAAAAATGTGCTCCTCATCGTGGGCATGAACAAGGTCGTCAAGACAGAAGAAGACGCGATGCACAGGGCGAGGAACGAGGCAGCCCCCATCAATACGCAGCGGTTCGGCATTGATACGCCGTGCGTGAAGAATGGAAGCTGCTTTGACTGTAAGAGCCCGGACTGCATCTGCTGCCAGATCATGGTCACGAGATTCAGCCGGATACCGAAGCGGTTCAAGATCATTCTTGTAGATGAGAATCTGGGATTCTAATAATCAATCATAAAAAAGACTAAGAGGAAAAGTGCAATGGACAGAGAAGAGAAGATCAGGACAGAGAGCGGCACGCAGAAACGGCCGGTACATAGAAAGCCGCGCAGACCGGACGAGAGCATATCCCGCGGCGCGGGCAGCAGCACGGTTTCCCGCAGGCCGGAAGGGAGCGCGGCCCGTAGAACAGCAGGCAGTGCTCCGAGAAAAGCAGACGGAAACAGCGCGCATAGAACAGAAGGGAATGCAGTGCGCAGGGCGGATGGAAGTATTGTCCGGAGAACTGAAGGAAGCGCGGTCCGCAGAGCGGAGGGAAGCGCCCCGCGCAGGGCAGAAGGAAGCTTAGCCCGTAAAGCGGAAGGAAGCGCCGTACGCAGGACAGAAGGAAGCAACGGGCGTAAAACAGAAAGCAGCGCTGTACGCAGACCGGAAGGAAGTACCGGGCGGAAGACAGAAAGCAGCGCCCTCCGGAAGACGGATGGAAGCGCAGGACGCAGGGCAGATGGAAGCACGGTACCCAGGCGGCAGAGTGCAGATGGAAGAAAAAGACCAAGCGCGGCGGCAGAGGAGCTGCGCAGGAATTCGGAGCGGAAAATGCAGAATACCGGAAGGCAGGAACGTTCCGGAAAGAACGGGCAGCAGGACCGGGCGATGAGCAAAAAGAAAAAACAGCAGAAACGCGCCAGATTTAACGTGGCGTCGAGCGTGGTGCTTGTGGTCGCGGTGTGTGTGTTTGTATTTTCCCTGTACCAGCTCGTGTCAATGCTGGTGCCCTATTATTCCGGCGGGAAGATCTATGACGAGATCAAGGACCTGGCAATCACGGCGGATGAAGATGGAAGCGGATTCCAGGTGGACTTTGACGCGCTGATGAAAGAAAATTCAGATACTGTGGCATGGATTCGTTTTGATGAACCTGCGATCATCAGTTACCCGGTGGTGAAAAGCGCGGACAATAATGAATATCTGACTAAGACGTTCACTGCAAATGATAATAAGCTGGGCGCGATCTTCATGGATATGAGGAACAGTTCGGATTTCTCTGACAGAAATACATTTATCTATGGGCATCATCTCAATGTGGGCGGCGAGATGTTCTCGGAACTTCTTGAATATGAGAGCGAGTCCTTCTGCAAGGACCACCCGAACTTCTATATCTATACGCCGGACGGACATGTGCGGACTTATACAGTATTTTCTGCCGGGGTGGTGAAGGACACGGCGGATAATTATAAGATAGAATATGCTTCGGATGCAGAGTATGAAGAGTATCTCAAGCTCTGCCAGGATTCTTCCAATTACACGGTAGACGTGGAGCTGAATGCGCAGTCACAGATTGTGAGCCTCTCTACCTGTACCAATGTGAGGGATGACGAGCGTTTCCTCGTGCAGGGCGTGCTGACCGCTACAGATTAAACAGGAGCCGGCAGCGGCAGCCTGATTCCGCGGCATGGCATCAGGACAGAGGAAATGCGGAAGGAAGGCATACAGGAAAGGAACAGAGGCAATGGCAGACAGATTCGATGTGGGAGACATCATCACGATGAAAAAACCGCATCCGTGCGGCAGCAAAGAATGGGAAGTCCTGCGGGTAGGAGCGGATTTCCGTCTGAAGTGCATGGGGTGCGGACATCAGATCATGATCCCGCGCAGACTGGTTGAAAAAAATACCAGGAATATTGTAAAAAAAGCTTGAAACACCTGCTTTCTTATGGTATCATGAATAACCGTGACATACTGTCGGAAGCTATTTCGGCAAGTATCATAA
>DXCD01000045.1 GCA_019116185.1 Candidatus Mediterraneibacter stercorigallinarum | reverse complement strand
AGATTCGGAGCGCTCATCTTCCAGTTGGCTCTTCTCTTATCTCTTCTTGCTTTTGAAGATTTATTCTTTGGACAGATTGACATAGGTTACACCTCCTTAAAATTCTTAAATAAGTCACGGACAACTGACATTCTAGGATCAAGCCCCGGTTCCTCACAGTCGCAGGACCCCGTATTCAAGTTCTGGCCGCATACTTTACAGAGACCTTTACAGTCTTCCCTGCACAGCACCTTTTCCGGCCACCCTGACAAAATCTCATTGTAGAGTAATTTGTCAACGTCAAGATGATATCCGTCAATAAAGTTTGATTCATCCAGCTCCTCTGTCAGTTCTGCGTCGGAGAGACCTACGTCCACATGCTTTGTACTGTCCAGTACAAATTCGTGTCTGACATCTTCCAGGCACCTGTCACATGGGATGACCGCCACGAGTCTGGTCTCTGCGTGGATCAGCAGTTCTTTTCCTCTGACATGTTCAACCCGGACATGAACCGGTTCGCTGCTCACAACAGGATATTCTCCGGACTTTGTCCGGATCTTGTCCATTGTAAACGCCACAGTCTCTTCAACTGTCTTATGCTGGTCTGACAAAACGTCTGATAGGTTAATTAACATAGTTATTACTCCTATTCATACCTAGACTATTATATCATGTAAATTGTGTTTGTCAACTACGATTTTTCAAAAAAGACGGACAGGTACCGCCCCGTTTCCGAGGCCTCCCTGTCCTGTCCCAATCCCAAAGCAATCATGCTGCCCGCAGTGCCTTTCTTTTTTTATTCCTGTCCCGCAGGCACGGCCTGTCTGTTATTATTCTACAAGCGCCAGAGTCTCGCGCGCAATAGCCAGCTCCTCGTTTGTCGGGATTACAAATACTCTTACTTTTGAGCCCGGTTTTGTAAGCTCAGCCAGCTTTCCTCTCAGCCCGTCATTGACTTCTTTATCGAATTCAACTCCAAGATAACCAAGATAGCTGCATACCTGCTCTCTTACGTAATCGTCATTTTCTCCGATTCCCGCTGTGAACACGATATCATCCACGCCGTTCATTGCCGCTGCATAAGACCCGATATATTTTGCAACTTTGTATGAAAATACATCCATTGCGATCTTCGCTTTCTTGTCCCCTGCAATCATTGCATCTGTCAAATCACGGAAATCACTGGAAAGCCCGCCGGAAAGGCCGAACACGCCGGACTTCTTGTTCAGCACATTCATAACGCCGGCAATATCAAGATTTTCCTTCTGCGCGATAAATTCCATGATCGCCGGATCAATGTCTCCGGAGCGGGTACCCATCACAAGACCCTCCAGAGGAGTAAGTCCCATGGAAGTGTCAACAGATTTCCCATTCATAACAGCTGTCACGCTGGAGCCGTTTCCAAGATGGCATACAATCGTCTTAAGATCCTCATAAGGTCTTCCCATAACCTCAGCTGCTTTTTTGGATACAAAACTGTGGCTTGTACCATGGAATCCGTAGCGTCTCACTTTATATTTCTCATAATATTCATAAGGAAGGCCGTACATATATGCCTTCTCCGGCATTGTCTGGTGGAAAGCTGTATCAAACACTGCAACCATAGGCGTACCCGGCATAAGCTTCTCACATGCTTCCACGCCGATCAGGTTCGCCGGATTGTGAAGCGGAGCCAGCTCATTACACTCTGCCACTGCCTTCTTCACTTCCTCCGTAATGATGACAGAAGAAGCAAATTTTTCTCCGCCGTGCACCATGCGGTGTCCCACTGCTCCGATCTCATGCAGGTCTTTCACAACACCTGTCTCAGGATTCGTCAGAGCCTCGATCACGAACTGGATTGCCTCTGTGTGTGTAGGCATGGGCTTGTCCGACTTCTCTTTCTCTCCGCCTTCCGGCTGATAAGTAAGTCTTCCGTCAATGCCGATCCTCTCGCAGATTCCTTTTGCCAGGACTTCTTCCGATGCCGCGTTGATGAGCTGGAATTTCAGTGAAGAACTCCCACAGTTGATTACTAATACGTTCATTTTCTTTCCTCCCAAACACTTTATTATATTTTGTGCAGGCTCTTTCTCCTGCTTTTGTTACATTGCCTGTGCCTGAACAGCAGTGATCGCTACCACGCCTACAATATCCTCAGCGCTGCATCCGCGGGACAGGTCATTGACCGGAGCCGCGATTCCCTGGGTCAGAGGTCCGTACGCTTCTGCTTTTCCAAGTCTCTGCACCAGCTTGTACCCGATATTTCCTGCATCCAGATCCGGGAAAATCAATACATTTGCATGACCTGCCACCTCGCTGCCCGGAGCTTTTGACTCGCCTACTTCAGGAACGATCGCCGCGTCGAGCTGCAGTTCGCCGTCCAGCTTCAGGTCCGGAGCAAACTCATGAGCGAGGCGCGTCGCCTCGACAACTTTATCTACATCCGCATGCTTCGCGCTTCCCTTTGTAGAGTGGGAAAGCATTGCAACGATCGGTTCTTTCCCTGTCAGGGTCTTGAAAGACTCTGCGGAAGAAAGCGCGATATATGCCAGCTTCTCGGGATCCGGATTCTGCTCCAACCCTGCGTCTCCAAAGATAAATGTGCCGTCAGCTCCCATGTCGCAGTCCGGAACAACCATGAGGAAGAAAGCGGATACCAGCTTTGTGCCTGGCTTTGTCTTCAAGATCTGAAGGCACGGACGGAGAGTATCTGCCGTAGAGTGGCACGCACCTGAAACCATTCCGTCTGCATCGCCCATCTTAACCATCATAACGCCATAGTACAGATAATTGTTAAGAAGAAGATCTCTGGCCTGCTCTTCTGTCATGCCTTTTTTCTGTCTTAATTCCACAAGCTTTGCAATATAGCTCTCAGTCTTATCGCTCGTCGCCGGATCTACGATCGCGGCACCGGAAATATCATATGTACCTTTATTTTTCTCAATTTCCTCTTTGCTTCCTACGAGGATCAGATCAGCGATCCCTTCTTTTAAGACAGCTTCTGCCGCCTTATAAGTTCTTTCGTCCTCTGTCTCGGGAAGGACGATTGTCTTCTTGTCTGCTTTCGCCCTTGCCTTGATTTCATCAATAAATCCCATGATTTAAAAGCCACCTTTCATTTTTTATCACATGTACA
>DXCD01000044.1 GCA_019116185.1 Candidatus Mediterraneibacter stercorigallinarum | reverse complement strand
CTACCAGTAGCTCTTCCACTCCGGATCCAGCACTCTGTAAAGCGCCTCCATATAGAAGTAATCTCCCCAGATCACGCACTCGTCAACACCTGCCTCTGTACAGGTGTTATACGGGCTTTTCTTGGAATAGGTCCCCATGAGCAGAAGTCCGTTGCTCTTCTTTGGATCTTTCACACTGTACTTATCAATCATCTGTTTTAAGAGCTTCAGAGCCACGGAAGTATAGTACTCACTGTCCGCTTTCTCCATATACTTACTCATCTCCAGCATGCCGCACGCCGCGATCACCGCAGACGATGAATCCCTCGGCTGCTCGTCGCCATCGCCGAACTCCAGATCCCAGAACGGGCAGAGATCCTCCGGCAGGTGCTTCAGGAAGTATGTCGTCACACGCTTGAAGTAACCGATATACTCCTCTCTCTTTGTATAGCGGTAGCCCACAGCCGTGCCGTACACGCCCCATGCCTGTCCTCTCGCCCAGGCAGAGCCGTCCCGGTATCCCTGACAGGTAGCGCCGTGGTCAGGCTCTCCTGTCTCCGGATTCATGAAAAATGTATGCCAGGTGGAATCATCCTCCCGGATCACATTTGCCAGCGCTGTATGGATATGCTTCTCTGCGATATCCCTGTATTTGTCCACTCCGGTCTCTTCATAAGCCCAGTACAGGAGCGGAAGGTTCAGCAGGCAGTCAATGATGAAACGATAGTTGTCCGGGGCGCCCATCTCGCCCCATGCCTGAAGGAATTCTCCCTTGGGCTGGAACCGGCTCACAAGGTTATCCGCTGCCAGAAGCGCCGCCTCCTTCGCCTTCTCCATCCCGGTCAGCTTATACGCTGCCACGCAGGAGAGGCTGTAGAGGAATCCCATGTCATGATGGTCCACGTCAATCCTGTCCACAATTCTTTTCATAAAGGAATCCACCTGGATCTCCCCTGCCTTCCGGAGCGCTTCCTTCTCTTCCTCTGTGCGCGCGTTCTCATAGGCAAGCCAGATCTCCCCGGTCCAGAATCCGGTAGTCCACTCCACGTTGTCTCCCGGTCTGTAGAAATTATCAAAACTGTTCGGTCCCGGGAAACGGTCTGTAAACTCGGGCAGGTTTCTCACCACCTGGTCCACAGCCGTCTCCATAGCTGTCCGTATCTCCGGGACAGCTGCCTCTTTATAATTGTCCAGATCCTCAATGCTGATCCACTTTTTGTTCTGTGTGCTGTTCATAGTCCAGTCCTTTCTGCATTTTCAGCCTTAATAGAAAAATCAATAAATATACTATATAACAAACGCTCCATTGAAACAATCACATAAACACACATAATTGTCCAATGGAGCGCTGATACACATATTTTTCCGGTTCAGCCCGCAGCTGTTTAGCCCTTGATACCGCTGCTTGCAACTCCCTGCACGAACTGCTTCTGTCCGATAAGGAAGATGATCAGCACCGGCAGCAGCGCCAGCACGGATACCGCCATAACCAGACCATACTCTGTTGAATACTGTCCGATAAACATCCTGATTCCGAGCTGAATGGTCTTGTTTGTCTCTGTATTGAAGTAGATCATCGGTCCCATGTAGTCATTCCAGATTGTTACGAACGTGAAGATAACCAGCGTGGTAATGGATGCCTTGCTCAGAGGCAGCATGATCTTCGCATAAATACCATACTCTGAAAGACCGTCGATTCTTGCCGCTTCCAGAAGCTCATCCGGTATGGATATGAACGCCTGTCTCATCAGGAATACACCGAATGCGTTAAAGCTCTGCATCAATATGTATCCGAGGTGAGTATCAACAAGCCCGAACGTATTCATAAGAGAATACTGGGGCAGCATGTATACCTGCCACGGAATCGACATTGTAGCCACATATAACAGGAAGAGAAGATTTCTTCCTTTGAATTTACATTTAGCGAATCCATAGGCCGCGAAGCTTGATGTGATTACCTGGATTATGGTAATGATTACAGTCAGCTTGACCGAGTTCCATGTAAATGTCAGAAGCGGGATCTTCTCCCACACCTTCGTATAGTTGCTCCACTGCGGATCATCCGGTATCCATTTGATCGGAACGGTGAACACCTCGCTGTCTATCTTCAGAGACGAGGACAGCATCCAGATCAGAGGGGTAAGGGTGATCACAGTCAGCCCGATCAGGAGCACATATATCAGTACTCTTCCCACAGGATTTTTCTTTTTAACCATCTCATCCACCCCCTTCTAGTAATTAACAACTTTCTTCTCAGCTTTAAACTGGAATACAGTAAGGAGCGCAACGATAATAAACAGGATCATCGCCGCAGCGGAAGATTTGCCGTAATCCCACGATATAAACGCCTGATTATATATGTACTGCGAAATCATAGTGGACGATGTACCCGGGCCTCCGTTCGTCATCAGGTATACAAGGTCGAATACCTTGAACGAATTGATGATCAGCATCATTACAACGAAGAATGTACTCGGGCTCAGCAGCGGCCATGTGATCTTTCTGAATCGCGCCCAGCCTTTTGCTCCGTCGATCTCAGCCGCCTCATACAGGCTCTGGTCGATGTTCTGGAGTCCGGCAAGGTATATGATCATAAAGTACCCCATGTTCCTCCACACATTGACAATGATCAGTCCCGGGATAACCCAGTCTGTGGATGCCAGCCATCCCGGAGGATTGGAGATCCCGACGAATTTCAGGAACTCATTGACCGGACCGTAATCCGGCTGCAGCATAGCGTTCCATACGACTGAGATCGCAACCACTGATGCCACATAAGGGAAGAACAGTGCGCAGCGGAAAAATCCTCTTGCTTTGATCTTCTGATTCAGAAGCAGCGCCAGTCCCAGAGACGCAAGCATGGAGAACAGCACTGTAAAGATCGAGAAGTACGCTGTCTGCCAGATCGAATCCACAAATACGCTGTCTTTAAAAATATCTACAAAGTTTTCAAATCCCGCGAACTCCATCTCCGTAAATCCATCCCAGTGGGAGAAACTCAGAACGAGGGAGAAGATGACCGGGATAAAAATGAATATAAAAAAACCGATAAAGTTTGGAAGGATGAAGGAATATCCAACCAGATTCTGCCTCATGGCAAGGGTCATGCCTTTCTTTTTCTTATTTGTCTTATCTTTCATTTGCTCTCCTTTCCCATCCAGTGTATATGGGCGGACATAAATTGAGCGGCAGTCACTTCTGCCGCCCAATAATCTTTACTATTATTCGCCCTGTATTTCCTTGGAACGGTCGCTCATTTCCTGAAGAACATCATCAATTGATTTTTCTTTGATCATGATAAGTGAGTGCTCCTCTGAAAGCATCTGGTTGATCTCTGCTGAGCTGCTGTCGATCGGTCTGTCAAGAACGATATTCTTTGTTGCTAAAGCTTCAGCTGCGCCTTCCGGCATACCCTCAAGTGCCGCGATAGACTCAAGTGTTGTGTCATCCTGATAAGCCGGCATCTGGCCTGTTGCGATCTGTGCTGCCGCACCTTCCTCGCCGCATGCATATTTGATGAATTCCCAAGCTTCTTCCTTGTGCTCGGAATTTGCATTAATTGCCATCGGTGTGGTGGATCCTACTGTGTATCCTGCCTCAACTCCATCCGGATGCGGAAGTGTTGCGATTCCCCAGTTTACATCTGTCTCGCCTGCTGCTTTCTTAGCGATCATTGTGGAGGAGAACCATGTTCCCATCGGAAGTGTTGCAACTGTTCCCTGCTGGAACGGTGAAGCGTAAGCAATGTTGCCTGTCTTCAGTGTGGAGTAATCCATGATCGTTCCGGCATCCTGCATTCTCAGAGCCATCTCATAGTATGGTTTCATGAAGCTGTAGTCCGGTCCGAGGATTGTGTTCTCTCCATCCTGAATTGCCCAGTTCTCTACACATGCCTGCCATGTATGCAGGTATCCGCCGTAGATCTTGCTGGAGCCTTCGCCGCTTGTCAGCTGCGCGCACATCTCTTCCCACTGTGTCCATGTCATGTCATTTGTCGGATATGCGACTCCTGCTGCATCAAAGATGTCTTTGTTGTAGTAGAGTACATAGTAGTCTGTCTTAAACGGAAGAGCAACCTGTTTTCCGTCCAGATTGAAATCATCGTATGATACATATTTTGAAGTATCGATACCGTCTTCCTCGATGTACGGTGTCAGATCTTCAAGCTGTCCCTTCTCTGCGAAAGAAGGAGTGCTGTCAGCATCCTTGATGTATACGATATCACAGTCAGCGCCGCCGTTAAGCATAACGGACAGCTTGTTCATGTACTCGGACGCTGCCACGTCTACCATATTGATCTTGATGTTCGGGTTCTCAGCCTCGAATCCCTCGATGATGTCCGCGATATACGGTGTTGTCTCTGAATCCCATACCGGCAGTGTCAGTGTAACCTGCTCGTCGCTGCCTGAACCTGATCCTTCTCCGCCGTCATTGGAAGAACCGCAGCCTGAAAGAAGTGTTGTTGCCGCCATTGTTGTCAGAAGACCGAAAGCGACTGTTCTTGCAAACTTTTTCCTCATACAAAAATACCTCCTAGAAACTTATTTTACATTTGTAAGTACTGCATCAGCACTTAGGATGGTTAGATTATATATCCCCTATCCTGCAAATGAAATCAAGATTTCCAAGAAGTATTTGTAAATTTTTTAACTACGGTATTTTCCGCTGTTATTTTTTTAATTTATTTGTATTTTTTTCATCTTCCACCCGTCTTTGATAGTCTGTAGGAGACATTCCCATGTACTTTCGAAAGACTTTTGAGAAATAATATGCATTCTCATACCCAAGCCGGTATGCAATCTCCATTACCATAAGCTCTTTCTCTTCCAGAAGACGGCAGGCATGTTCGATCTTAGTCGTATTTACAAAGTCAACAAAGCTCTGATTGTACTCCCGTTTAAAGATAGTAGACAAATATCCCGCCGAAACGCCGACATGTTCCGCTGTATCCTGAAGACTGATATTGGACTCGACATTATTAAGGACATAGCGCCGCGCTTTCTCAGCGAGGGGATTGCCCGGCATATCACCGTTCCCCACTACATCAATCAGGGTATTGCGAAGCATGGCCAGCCATCCCAGTACCTGCTTTCTTGTGTTAATGCTCTCGATCACCGCAATGCTGCTGACCCGTTCATAGGCAGACGTCTCCATGATGCCGAATTTCGACAGCGCCGCCGATGCCTCCCTGTTCAGTTCATTAAGCAGCCAGATTGCCTGACTCTTCTGGTGCACTGTATTTGAGATCTGCGTTTCCACATTGTCCATGACATCCTTGATCCCCTTCAGATTCTTCTGCATGATCTCATGATACAGTTCTGATCCGATCCCCTTCAGTCCGAGAGGCTCGTACCGCCCCTCCTCATCATCCTCATTCTCCCCGTCTTGCTCCGCCCCGAGATAATACTGTTCCATCAGCCTTCTGTATTCGCCCGCGCACTTCTTAAGTTCATCATATCCATCGTGGATCCCTGTGTGGAATACGCGGCACTCCACCTGTGTGACCGTCTTTACTGAGCTGACCAGTTTCCTGTCGAACATCTCGAACTTTTTCTTACAACTGTCAGCATCTCCCCCTGCATATAAACGGTACACGAAAAGCACGGATGCGCTGGATGATCCTGTATTCAGCAGGATATAATCATCCCCGAATATATTCTCCGCGGTCTTGACCAGCATCTCCTGAATCCAGTCCATCAGCCTTGCCTTCTCTTCCTTATCCACCGGTTCGCCGCTGATCGCCAGAAAATCAAAGGGAATATAGAAGTAACAGTATGACAAGAGAATCCCGGAATCTTTGATCAGTTTTATATACTCCTCGTTCTGCACGCCGTTCTTTAAGAAAATAACCTCCTGCAGCGCCCTGCTGATCACCTTCTTCTTTTCTTCCTTCTCCATATAATCTGCCGCGCTGGTCACGGTCCGGTAAGTACGGCTTCCCCGCTCCACTTTGGCATGCTCGATCGCCTTCTCCAGCATAGGCGCTTCCAGCTGGCTCTTCACCAGATAATCCACTGCATGGTATTTCAACGCCTGGCGCGCCAGTTCAAACTCCTCCAGGTTGGTCAGCATGATAAAGACCGTATTGGGGAACTCTTCACTTGCATTTTTCATCAGAGTGATCCCGTCCATCACAGGCATGTTGATATCCGCCAGCACGATGTCAATGGGAATCCGTCTCATCTGTTCCAGCGCGTCCTGCCCGTTGCGCGCTGTGGCGGCAAGTTCGCATCCATGCGCCTCCCAATCGACAAGCGACTTTATTCCTGACAAAATAATTGTCTCATCATCCACTATCATTACTTTAAACATCTGTATCTTCACTCTTTTCTTTTGGAATATGTATGATAACCCTTGCAAATCTGCCTTTTTCTCCCTCAAAGATCAGGCCGTATTTCTTGCCGTACATCATCCCGAGCCGTTCATCTACATTTGCCACGCCAATGCCGCTCATGCCATTTTTGTTTTTCCGGTTCTTCACCAGATTCTGGAACTCTTTTCCGTCAACTCCGGTCCCGTTGTCTTCTATAGATATGTACAGATCTTTTTCTGTCTCCCGTATGCCCACTTTGATCTCTCCATAGGTTCCGGTAGGCACGATCCCGTGCAGGATGGCATTCTCGATCACCGGCTGCATGGTCATCTTAACGATCATGTAATCCATGTATTCTTCAGGCACATCACAGATATAGTCAAATATCTCCATGTACCGTACCTGTTGGAGATTCACATAATCCTGCGCCAGCGAAAGTTCCTCCCGGAGAGTGATCTTGTCCCCTGCTCCTTTTGCCATATTTCTCAGCAGGTTCTCCAGGCTCATCACAGTATCCGCAATGCCGTTCGCCTTCTGGATCACAGCCATCCAGCGCACAGAATCAAGGGTATTGTACAGGAAATGCGGATTGATCTGCGCCTGAAGAGCGTTCATTTCAAGCTCCTGCTTCTGTTCATACATCTTTTTCTGTGCTTTGATCAGGCCATTGATATGACGCACAAGACGGTTGAACGCTTTGCCGATCTCCGCGATCTCATCTTCCCCCTCTTCAATAGATGGATCTGTCGTCAGATATTTTGCATTGATCTGCCCGCTGATATGATCGGTCAGCATGCGGAGCGGTCCCGTAATCCTGGATGAAAGCCTCCTTGATACTGTTATCCCGATACAGATCACAAGGATCACGGTCACGGCAAGGATATACAAAATAGAAGCAGTATCCCCAGAGTACAGGCTTTTTTTGCTTATGACACTAAGCTTGAGCCCGAAAGGTTCAAACGTTCTGCTGTTTATCTCATATCTGGTCCCGCCCTCCGACTTTTCATGCATCTGTCTGGCAGTCTCCGAAGAATACCATGCCTGGCCGCTTTCTCCTGTATACTCGACAATAATATTTGCAGACTCTGCATAAGGGATAAGCATATCCATGACCAGGCTCGTATTCAGCTCCATATAAATATACCGATTCTCAGCCATATCAAGCGGATACGCATAGATCAGCCTCGTCTCGCCGACATCAATGACAGACTCAGCCACTCCGATGCGCTCTTTTCCATCGAAGTGCATTGTGAACATCCTGCTGGCAAGAATCTGCTCTGTCCCCAGCATTTCTTCTGTCGAGGTCGCTGAAATCCTCACTCCATACCTGTTCAGCACGATCATCTCTTCTATATAATCATTGATGCTGCTGCCGCTCAGGTAAGCAGCCAGGATATTCTGGGCTTCAAGGGCATCCGACTTTGCCTCCACTGAATCAAGGTCAGACTTCTTCAAAATCTTCTGGACAGCAGAACTGTTTTCAGCCGTCAGCGCCAGTATGTCGAGGTTTCCCTTTACATCCTCAAGATAGGAGTAAATGACCGACAGATACCCCATCTCGATCTCTTCTCGCTTCTCCAGGAGCTGTCGTCCCAGCAGCGCACTTATAACAATGTTTGTAATCACACTGAACACGACGACCGGCACCAGGATGGACAGCAGCACCTTTACCTGAAATTTGCTGCGGATCTGCCACCGGAACCGTCCCTTGTCTTTTTTCATTTCCATCCGCTCCTGTATCTTTACTCTTTACCGCCTTCGTGTTTAACGTGTTTTTAATATAGCATCTGACAGACCAAAATACAATATGCCAAAAATTAACGGCGCAGAACGCACGGGCAGTTTATTTATATCTCCCGTTGCTTCTGACGCCGCTGCATGAATGTCCTCGCTTACCAGGCAAGTATTTCGCCGATAACCGTGTCATTCTTTTCTGAAGAGCGGTCAAACAGCACTGCCTTCCCATGGCCCAGGCAGTTCTCCCACTTCAAAATATCCGTGGGCGTCATAACTTCCTGATGACAGAGGAACAAGATATACTCTTTATCTCCTGCCGTAATACGCAGGCCCTCTGCCTGATCGGCCGGGAGATATTCATCATTCAGCACGGAATAGAGAGTCAGCTTCTCCACATTTACCGGTTTGGTCTTCCCTTTCCCGCCGCCATTAATGACAGTAATTTCTCTGTAAAAGCCATCAGCCTGTGTCTTTCTTATATACGTCTGGTTCGGATGCTTTTCATTATAATGGCTGGACTGCTCTGTATTAATGATCGTCTCCTCCGCCGGATCAATAAACTGGATCCAGGTCTCCATATCCTTTCCTGTAAAATGCACGCCTCCGCATCCTTTGCCGATCTCCTGCAGTTCTGCCCTGCCATTGCCGTCAAAGTGCAGGATATTCTCATATGTATGAGTGCCGTGTGCCAGCATTCCGTCCACGATGACATACACATCCGGGCGGATCCAGATGATCTTACGGTTGACGAGCACGCCCTGATCCCAGTATCCCAGATGGCTGCCCTCGACGAAAGCCCCTGTCCTTCCGTCATAATACTGCTGTTTCAGGCAGGTGCAGAGACTTTTATACTTCCAGGAAGACTCGCACTCCGCAAAGCCTTTTCCGTCCACGCGGAATGTATTATGCGCAGGGGATTCCTTAAACCGGAACCGCTCCGGGCCGTCCACATAGGTGTACCTGCCGGAGTCCACCAGCACGTCTTCCCCCCGGATCACCAGATCCACATGGAGCTTGTCCGCATGCCCGTGTCCTCCCCCGGTCTCCCCGCAGTGGAAATGAAGCAGGTCAGCTTTCTCGTCCCATCCGCTGCGGAAATAATAATTGCCTCCAAATGGAAGTTCCGTGGATACAAAATCCGGCGTCTCTGACTTCAGGGTCTCATACTCCCGGCAGGCTTCCCATCCGAATTTCCATGCATTCTCATAATCCAGGATCTCGTATCCCCCGGACTTGAGCACGCCGTCCTTCAGAAGGTACGCGCCGGCCGTGATCTGATCCCGCAGGTCCGAGGCATCGCTGTCCCCCTGAGTGAACTGCGTATGGTCCGGTTTCTTCCACTTGTAGTCCGCATATGCCAGCTTCTTCACCGCATTGCGCACTTCTTCCGGCATCTTGACACCGGCGCGCTCTCCGTAATAATATGCGGTCAGGAAGCAGTGATACACCTCATTATGGTACATTGGAGACTGCTCCCACTGCATGCCGTCTTCCAGCACCTGCACCTTCGCCGTGTCTTCCAGACGTTTTATGGCAGCGCCCAGCTCCTTCTCCGAGTCCGGCAGCACCAGAGAGAAGAGCAGCATCCCGCAGGCTTCAAGCACGCCCCAGTTGCTGATGTATTTATGCGGCTGAAAATTCTCATAAAGTCTTTTCTGGTGCTTACGCAGGCACGTCTCCACTTTATCCAGAAAGCTTTCCGTCACCGCGCTGCTTTCCAGTATCAGGGGCAGGGAAGCAAGCCATACCTCCGCGCGGATACCGGTCTCCAGCGTGCGCCACGGTCCCTGTTCTGCATTCTCTCCTGATTCAGAGCGGTCAATCCAGTCCTCCAGGAGACGCACATAGTGTTCCGCATACTTCTCCTCGCCGGTCATAATATATGCCTGTGCCAGGCACGGCAGGAACCGGTGCCGGTTGAACTGCCATACGAATTCCGGGTCTCCCCACGGAATCAGGCTCCAGTCGATCTCCTGATCAAAATGCACGGGCTCCCATGTCCGTTCCATATCCCAGCGATAATCAAAAAGAAATGTATTCCCGCACGCATCCTCTGCTGTCCGCAGCACATGCTCCGCATCCTCCTGCCAGTTTTCACGGCAGTAAGCCGCCACTTTCTCCGCGTCGTCCACCGCGAAGATTTCTTTTGTCTTTTTCAGCCATTCTGATTCTCTCATACATCCTCCTAAAATTTTAAGTTCATTAATATTAAGCCTGTTTTACTTTCAGG
>DXCD01000005.1 GCA_019116185.1 Candidatus Mediterraneibacter stercorigallinarum | reverse complement strand
CCCCGGACAACAAAACAGGCGGTATGCTGCCCTCTCCGGGAGCATACCGCCGTTTGTTGTCAGCAGCCCGTTTCACGGTCTGCGTGTAGTTCCTTGTAAACTGACCTAAATGGGAATGCAAGTATCACATTGTTTTTGCACCAAAATATCGTCGGCAGGTAATCTACAAAGATATAAAAGCAGATGTGGGACAAATACTGGGAACATTATGCAGAAGAAAAGGGATAGAAATTGTTGAAGCGGAGTGTTGTAGTGACCATATCCATATGCTGGTAAAGATTCCGCCCAAATATTCAGTATCAGAAATTGTGGGGTACTTAAAAGGAAAAAGTTCGCTGATGATATTTGAAAAGCATGCGAATTTGAAATACAAGTATGGAAATAGACATTTCTGGTGTCGTGGATATTATGTAGATACAGTAGGAAAGAACACAGCTGCAATCAAGGCGTATATTCAAAATCAACTGAAAGAAGATTTAGAGTATGATCAGATGTCATTAGTGGAGTACATCGACCCGTTTACGGGTGAGCCGGTGAAGAAAAACAAGAAATAAACCACTTGGAGTGGTAGTAGGAAGTCAAAGCAAACCAGCAAGCCCCTTTTGGGGCTGCGCCGGGGTAAGGAAGCACTGAATAAGCCCCTTTAGGGGCTGCTGTGGATGTGGTGCGGCTGGCAGGCCTTCAGTGCGCCTTCCGGGCGCAAGCAGGTAATAGCCCCTTATAGGGGCAGAGCAAGCCACCGGCTCAGCCGGTGGTCCTGACTATATATGATGCTTTTCCAGTGTGCGGTAATTCTTTTCGTTCCCGTAATCTTTATGTATCCCGTCGTCATCGTAGAGTACATATTCAGCTCCGTCATATCCGATCATACGGAGATGTTCTGTATCTATTTCATCCACACATTCCGCTGTATCTGCCACAGGAATACATTTCCCTTTTCGGATGAACAGAGGAACCTCATTGAGAGCAATATCCACATAATGGATGCCCTGTCCGAGTATTTGTTCGCCTATTGTCCCGTCCGGGAGAAATTTGATGAACTTCATTTCTTCCGGAAGATATACATATCTGCCTTTGCCGTTTTGTTCATATACCGGGGCGATCATAATCTCGTTTCCGATCATCAGCTGGTCCTCGATCCGGGCTGCCATCCTGTCTTCCGGGTAAACAAAGGCGAGCGGTTTGAAATACAGATCATCATTCAGCGCGGCTTTCATATACTCGCTGTACAGATAGGGCAGCAGGCGGTATCTCACTCCGATCACATGGCGGAAATCCTCAATATTTTCAAACTGATAGCATTCCTGCTCCCTTGTGCCTAGTGCAGAGTGATTTCGCATGAGTGGAGTGAATACACCCAGCGCAAGGAAACGGAGCAGCAGTTCCCGGGTCGTGTCCGCGCCGAATCCGCCAAGGTCGGCTCCTGTATAGAGGAAGCCGCACATGTTCAGGGAAGGCAGCATTTTCAGGTTCAGCAGCAAATGGGACCACCAGGATTTGTTATCTCCCGTCCAGATTCCTCCATAGCGGTGCATCCCGATGTAGGAAGAACGGGAAAACATGAGGAAACGCCGGTCAGGATCGATCCGCTCAAATGCCTCTCCGGCAGCGCGTGTCATATTGAAGCCATAGAGATTGTGGACTTTGTCATGACGCACTTTCTTTCCGTCTATATTGTGATAAAATCTCCGGTAGTCCTCCGGGCTGTTGGCAAGGCTCCGCAGTTTATCCCCCATCTGCCATACCCCCACGCTGCCGGCGCCGTCCCAGCGCCCGTCTTCTCCGTCCGCAAACCTGCGGGCAAGCTCTTTTGCCTCGTCCAGGCCTTCTTTTGAATAGAAGATCGCCGGTTCATTCATATCGTTCCAGAATCCTTCAATGCCCTGGTCTGTCAGGAAGCGGTATTTATCACCGAACCATTTTCTTGCATCCGGATTGAGGACATCAGGAAAATGAGTATCACCCGGCCACACTGCTGCAATGAAATCGCTGCCGTCTTCCCTCTGGCAGAAATAGCGGTTCTGAACCCCTTCCTCGTAGACATCATACCCTTTCTCGATCTTGACGCCGGCGTCAATGATAGGGATGAGACGGATATGACGGCCTTTCATTTCCCGCACAAATTCAGGAAAATCATCAAAGTTTTCGCTCAGAGTAAAATCTTTATAGGAATCCATGTAATCGATATCCATATAGATCATATCCAGCGGGATATGATTTTGGCGATAGCCTTCTGCCACTTTTCTGAAGTCTTCTTTTGTCTTGTATCCCCAGCGGCTTTGACCGAAACCAAAAGCGAATTTCGGCGGGATATAGCTCCTGCCGGTCAGATGGCGGAACTGCTTTACTATATCATAAGGAGAGCCCCCGGTTATCACATAGAGATCAAGGTCGGCGTTTTCGCAGGATACGGTCAGAGTATCCTTTCTCGTGTACCCGATATCAAATGTCAGGCGGGAGGGATAGTCAAAAAACATGCCGAAGGTCTGTTTTCCCCAGACAACGATGAAGTTGTGGGCTCCATAAAGCGAGAGCTTGTCCTCGGTATGGTTCGGATCGTCCGTACAGTCGCTGATATAGCAGTAACCCCGCTTGTTGACGCCCCGGTTTGCCTCGCCGAGGCCGTAGACGATATCATCGTCAGCCATCGTATAAGTAAAGGTAAAACCGCTCTGTGTGCTGATGGTCCCGTAAGACGGCAACCCATTTTCAGCCGGGATATCAAGCGTCACAGCGTCAGTCTGGAGCGGAGCTCCGTAAGTATATTTCCGTATCATGTCGGTACCTCCTATGTATCAGTTACATGAAAAGCAGCCACAGCTATGCATGTGACTGTTTATGAGATAGATTATATTTCATTTTAGGTGCGGAATCTTGTACGATACTGTCCTGTTATTGCATAATCCTGTCATTCTTGTACTCCCGGATGATTCCAATACTTTCAGAGTTAAAAATCATTGGGGAAGCAGGGGAATATAAAAATACTTGGAGGCGAAGTTGTAATAGAAGAAGCGGAATGATATACTGTATAATATAACAAGTGTTATTTTATTTTCTTGATGCAGATAATTCTCAACACAGGAAAGGAGAGGGGGCAGTGCCCGCACGAAAAAAGATACACAAACAAGATATTCTGGAAGCGGCGGTCCGGGTGATCCGTGAGCACGGGGCATCTGCGCTGAGCGTGAGAAACATTGCAAAAGAACTTCACGTCTCTACCCAGCCATTGTATTCAGAGTTTGAAAATTTTGACAGCCTGAAAGAGGAGCTGCTCCTGTTTGCACGGGAAAGATATATCCAGGTCCATCCTCACCGGTATAAGGATTTCGGGCTCGCCCTCCTGCATTTTGCAAAAGACGAAAAGGAATTGTTCAAATTCATATTCATCCGCAGCAGGGATAAAGAGGAGCAGATCGAGGACGTTAATTATGACCTGACCATAAAGCTGTTGTCTGAAAACCTGGATATGGATACACATAGTGCAAAAGAACTGCATAAAAAGATGCAGTATTACACATATTCCATGGCGGTCATGATCGCCACCGGATACAGGAATATTTCAGAAGAAGAAATGGACCGGGAGCTGACGGATATTTTTAAGATCATGCTCAGACACTATAAGAAGATCGATGATGAAGAGGTGTGTGATTACTGGCTGAAAAGAGCCCGTAATCTGCCGGAATAAAAGAAAAGGAGAGGATACTATGGAAAGAGAAGCATGCAAAAAGTATGATGCTGTGGTCATCGGCGCCGGCAACGGCGGGCTTGCAGCGGCGATCCGCATCCTCCAGGGCGGATATTCCTGTCTGCTGCTGGAAAAGCACAATCTGCCCGGCGGTTTTGCCACCAGTTTCAAAAGAGGCAGGTTCGAGTTTGAAGCAAGCCTCCATGAGCTGAATGACTACGGCTCAAAAGAAGATCCCGGGGATATCCGGACGCTGTTCCGCAGTCTCGGCGTGGAGGATATGATCGATTGGGTGCGCATCCCGGAGGCATATCACCTGATCACGACAGACAAAAAATATGACTGTGTCATGCCCTTCGGCGTGGATGCGTTCATAGAGAAGATGGTGGAATACTGTCCGGATTCCCGCAAATCCATCACGGAATTTTTCGAGCTGTGCGAGGAGGTAAGGGATGCCCAGACTTACAGCAATTCTGTAAACGGAAAAACAGACTCTGATTACATGAAAAAGACATTCCCGAATTTTGTGAAGGCGGGAAGCTATTCTGTAAATGAGGTGCTGGATGCGCTTAAGATGCCGAAGAAAGCCCAGGATATCCTAAATGCTTATTGGTGCTACCTTGGTGTGGACTGCGACAGGATGAGCTTTCTCCATTACGGCTCCATGGTTATCCGCTATATTACCAAGGAGGCGTGGATGCCGAAGATGCGCTCCCATGAGATCAGCCTTGCCTTTGATACAAAGATCCGCGAGCTGGGCGGGGATATCTGGTACTGCTCAGAGGCGGATAAGATCCTGACTGACAAAGAGAATCATATTACAGGAGTACGTCTCACAGACGGTACTGTGATAGAGACAGGACATATTGTCGCAAACTGTTCCCCGCATCTGGTGTTCGGAAAGATGCTGGAAGATAAGTCAGTGACAGAGAAAATGATCAGAGCAGTCAATGCAAGAAAATTTTCGGGGCGCGGTCTCACTCTGTTCCTGGGGCTGAATAAAAGCGCGGAAGAACTGGGAATAGAGAGCCACAACTATTTTATCTACGATACGGCGGATTCGGTGAAACAGTACGATATGATGAAGAAAGTCCGCACGAATCACGTACAGGCGACGGTATGTCTGAACAATGCATACAAAGAGTGTTCTCCTCCGGGGACTTGCATGATGTATTTTACGACCATGTTTATGTCCGATGACTGGGGCAACGTAACGGATGAGGAATATTTTAAGATGAAGGACAAGGTGGCGGACGATATGATACGTGTCTTTGAGCGGGAGACCGGATGTAAGATCAGGGATTCCATTGAAGAGATCTGTGTGGCGTCACCGACTACCTATGCCCGTTACTGCGGGCATCCGCAGGGTGTGATCTATGGATATGAGGCTGCGGAATGGGACAGCCTGATGCCGAGAATGATGATGATCCAGGAAGATGCGGAATTGTTTAAGGGGCTCAGGTTTGCGGGAGGCTATGCGATGCGTTCCAGCGGATATTCCAGCGCCTATGTATCCGGCGACCTGTCTGGCAGACAGACGGTTGGTGATCTGAAAAGGGAGGGAAGATAGCTATGAAGTTTAAAAAACAGATTTTCGGGTTTATGGATATGCTCCGCTTTAAAAAACTGGTTCCCAACCGCAGGGAGGCGCTTGCTTCAGGACCGGATACGCCTCTGCCGAAAGAATACCGTACCAATCAGCAGGCAGAGCGGCTTCACCCGGGATATATGGAGGTAGAACTGACAAAAATCCGTCCGCTTGCAGCCGGTATGAAAGAATTTACATTCCGCCGGGTGGATAGCAGCGCGTTTCCGTTTTTCCGTGCAGGGCAGTATGTATCTCTTCAGGCGAAGATCGGGGATTCTCTTGTCAGCCGTCCGTATTCTATTGTATCCTCGCCCAGGGACGCGCTTGCAGGCAGACTGGTCCTGGGGATAGAGGACGCAGGCTTTTTCTCTTCCTATATGTGTTCACAGGCAAAGGAAGGCGACCGTTTTCATATGACAGAACCAGCAGGAGAGTTCCACTATGAGACCCTAAGGGACAGCAAAAAGATCGTCTGCATTGCAGGCGGCAGCGGCATCACTCCGTTCATGAGCATGGCGTCTGCCATGCTGGATGGGACAGAAGAATACGAGATGACACTGTTCTATGGGGCGAGAGACCGGCAGCATATTGCTTATCAGGGGGAACTGGATGCAATGGCTGAGAAAGGACTGAAGGTCATTTATGTGTTAAGTGACGAGAAAAGTGCGGAGCAGGCGGACGGATATGAGAAGGGGTTTGTTACAAGAGCCTTGCTGGAGAAGTATACTGATGTCCGCGGCGTTACATTCTTCCTCTGCGGTCCGGCGGCAATGTATCAGTTTGTTCTGGATGAGCTGAAACCACTGGAACTTCCGGTAAAAGCTGTCCATAAAGACGCATCCTGCTGTCAGGATCGGGAGATTGCCGGTCCCCGGACGTTCAGCCTGACAGTGAGGATGAGGGATAAAGTATTTGAGATCAAAGCAAAAGAAAATGAGACTCTGTTGACCGCAATGGAGCGCGCAGGACTGAACGCGCCGAATAAATGCCGCGCAGGCGGATGCGGCTTCTGCCACAGCAAATGGATCAAAGGAGAATTCGTGATCGCAGAAGACAGAGATGGACGGCGCGAGGCTGATAAAAAATTCGGATTTATACATCCGTGCGTCACATATCCCGCAGGAGATATGGAGATAGAGGTGCCTGCAGCTTATTAAATCTGGATTTGTTTGCGGGGGACTGCCGATCGGATAAACGTAGAAAACCGCCCCTATTTCAAGAGCCTTTCGCGGCGGGCGGAGATATGGCGACGGTGACTTGAAGTAATCTGTTGGAAAGACTTAAAGGAATGGAGTGTGGCGTTAATTTCAAAGCGGATGCCTGAGCGCAGGCGAATCGTCCGCTTTGAAATTGTTTTTAGCAACATTCCATTCCTTTTACGTCTTTCCCAGATTACGGAACCGGAACCTGAGCCATATCCCCGCCCGCCGCGAATATGTCTTAAAATAACCTGCGGTTTTCGATCGTTCCATCGATCAACCGTCCCCAAACAAATTCAGATTTAAATCCCTTTCCTGAATAGCCAGAATGAATATCCCATCGGTATTACAACGCACACCAGGGTGATCGTGATCAATATAATGAGCCCGGCAGTCTCTCCGAAAAGTGGAGAGAGAAAACCGCTGACAGCGATCAGGACGCCGCCGGCGATAAAAAGTTTCCCGCCCAAGCGGTGAGTCCGGTTCCAGTTCTCTGTGCTGTTCAGCGTCCAGGGGAGTTTGATGCCCACAGTATAGTTCTGCTGGAGTTTGGGCATGTAATTCCCGAGTATGATGAACAGGACTCCCACCAATATGGAGATGATGAGGTTGATATCCATATCAGAGCCCAAGGCAGCTGCATAGGTAAAGCCGCTGGTCACGAGGGAGACAATGGGCATGATCCAAAATATCAGGGTCAGAGGTTTCTTGTGGATATTTTTCCTCTTAGGGTCATTGAGCGTGATGCAGACAGAAAAGAGGTGGGGCACTGCGAGTATACAGGGAAGCCCGAATACGGCGAAAGCCTTGTTTGACCAGCCGTTCGCCTGACCGTCCGCTCCCCAGTGAGTAGCGATACTGTCCGGAAGTTTTTCCCAAAGGATGATCCCGAGGAGGATCGGGAGCAGTGTGACCAGTGTGGTGATGATGATTGTTTTTTTATAGTCTTTCATAGATCAGGTTTCTCCTTTCAGTTCTGACAGCCACATCATGATTTCTTCTAAGACCGTCAGGTTCAGTTCATAAAAGATAAAATTTTTTTCCCGTGTTTCACGGATCAGGTCCGCCTGTTTCAGGATCTTCAGATGGTAGGATACAGTCGCCTGGGTCATGTTAAAGTGCCCGGCAATATTTCCGGCTGAAAGCCTGCCGTTTTTCAGCAGTTCTAATATCTGACGTCTTATGGGATCCGATAATGCCTTAAAAGTCTCCGCAAAGCTCAATAGATCACTCCTTTCTGATACAGTACCCCATGGTTTGAAAGAAAAGTATTTTGAAATATTTCTAAATACTTTATACAGCGGGAGAGATAAAATGTCAATAAGTATTTAGAACAATATCTAAATACCTAGAGCTAGAAAACATTTTTATAAAACCGAAGAAAAAATATGCGAGAAAAGACAAATCCACAGCAGTGCTAAGGGTGTTATGATTTGACAGCAGCTGCCTTGCATATAAAAAAGAACAATGATAACATATGTCATGAATGTGGATATAACAGAAGAACAAAATATACGGAAATACAAGGAGGAAAAATGATAAAAGCAGTTTTTTTCGATGTCGACGGAACACTGGTTTCTCATACCCGGGGAGAAGTGTCCGCCAGCACAAGGAAGGCTGTCCGGCAGTTAAAGGAAAAAGGGATACAGTGTATCATTGCGACGGGAAGGCATATGGTGGAATTGAAGAAACTTCCTGTCAAAGATATTGAGTTTGATGGATATATCACTCTGAACGGACAGCTGTGCCTGAATGAACACCATGAGGTCCTGAGCAGTTCTGCGCTTACAGGCGCGGACAAAGAGCAGATCATCAGGCTGTTTGAAATGAAGGAAATTCCGGTCCTGCTGGTGGAGCAAGAGAGAATGTATATTAATTTCGTAAACAAGGAGGTCGAAAAGACGCAGAAAGACATTTCCTCAGATGTACCTGAAACAGGGGAATACGCCGGGGGAGAGATTTACCAGGCCATTGCTTATGTGGGAAAGGATAAAGAAGATGCGCTGAAGACCATACTGCCGGCATGTAAGATAACACGGTGGAATAACAGGGCTGTGGATATCATTTCCCGGCACGGAGGTAAAGTAACTGGCATAAGGCAGTATTTGAAGGAAAATAATATTTTGATTCAGGAGACCATGGCATTCGGAGACGGAGAAAATGATATAGAAATGTTAGAGTCTGCCGGCATTGGAATCGCAATGGGAAACTCTGATGATATGGTGAAAAAAAGCGCGGATTATGTCACCGACAGTGTGGATAATGAGGGGATCGAGAAAGCATTGAGACACTTTGAGGTTATTTGATCAATCTGGATTTGCCGGGGAGCCTGGGAGTGAGTAAAGCGGACGAAAACACCGAAGCGGGGGGTGTCGATGACGTATTCAGAGCGTGTGTGCGGGTGGCTTCGGCTCCGCTCCACGAGGCAAGTAAAACTATAAAATCCGGAACTATGCTAAGAGCAGAAATTGGCAGGGGGCAACTGCCTTCGTCTCAGACAATCCCCCTGCCAATTTCAACGCATAGTTTCGGATTTTATGTTTTACTAAGCCTCATTCCGAAGTCGCCTCAGTCACCCCCGCACACGCTCTGAAAGGTTTTCGAAAAGGCGCTTCGCTGTTTTCTGGTTTTACTTAAGCCGGAGGAGCCCGACAAATGCAGGATTTCGAAGGGAGGGCGAAATGGAAACTTCTTTGGCGAGTCGTAACTTTCTTCCTGCAGGAAGAAATTAATAATTTCCCGGCTGGGAAAAGATTCTGTTTCGCCGATAAAGATCCCCGTTCACCCCTCTTTCGAAATCCTGCATTTGGCTGTGCGGACTTCCGGTCGGATGAACGTAGAAAATCGCTGAGCATCTTTTCGAAAGA
>DXCD01000043.1 GCA_019116185.1 Candidatus Mediterraneibacter stercorigallinarum | reverse complement strand
TGAGTGAATTATCCCCTTATAACAAACATAATATGGAGAATTGACGGACTTAATCTGGTTGTTTTGGATAACGAGATTGTACCCGGCCTCCCACGCCAGAGGAGAGGTATAAGACACTTTATATGTTCGATTTTCTAGAGAGCGTGCCAATAAGGGGATTTCTGAAATAGTTATGTATACTATATTGTCAGATGGGGCTCGAAGAGTAAAAGTTTGTGTCCCGCCGGTTGCAATATCGTAAATACATTCATTGTTAGTACTTTCTGCAAAAACTGTAATATTTGTTGTAAGAATAGTACACATGATAGATACGTATGCTATAATCATTTTTTTAATTTTCCTCATTTCAATTACTCTCCTTCCTTTAAGTTGGTTTCTTGCGTTGATAATCTCATGAAATAGGCAGTTGCTGCAAGAAACTGCTGGTTGACATAACGTAAATATTTGATTACAAGGGGCAGAAGTTTAGGGTGTTTTGAGTAGTATGAGTTATTTTAAAGCTTTTTAAGGAATAGTTTTAAGTCGATTGACTGAAGTACAGAAATAATTGGCTGATGAAAAAGAAGAGTATTGACTCCTTGAGGTATCATGATTTGAATGAAAATAACAAAAACCCAAAGGAGCCCAATACTCATGGATACTATAGCCTTAATTTAAGGGCGGATTTGATCCGGGAAAGAGGTATACATAAAGACCGCTGTGTCTATTTCTCTTCCAGGAATTCCCGGATCTGCCCGGCGATGATCTTCGTCAGTCTCTGTCTTGTCTCCACGGCTGCCCATGCGATATGCGGAGTGATGAACAGGCGGTCCTTGTCCCGGACAGTTAAAAGCGGGCTGTCCTTTGCCATGGGCTCAACGGAGAGAACATCCAGTCCCGCTGCCTTGATCTCGCCGGAATCAAGCGCGTCAGCGAGGTCTGCCTCGTTGATGATCGGTCCTCTGCCGAGATTCAGGAGAATCGCGTCTGATTTCATCTTATGGAATGCAGACGCATTCATCAGTCCTTCCGTGTATTCGTTCAGCGGAGCGTGAATGGAAAGGATATCAGACTCTGCCAGCAGAGTGTCAAAATCCACCTGATGATATCCCTCCTGCGCGGGAGCTCCGGATGCAGAGTAATAAATGACTTTTGCGCCGAACATTCCTGCGATGTCAGCGACCCTGCGGCCGATGGCGCCAAGGCCGAGGATGCCCCATGTCATGCCGTTCAGCTCCCGGAATGTACGGGCAAAGTGAGTGAAGATGCGGTCATTTACATAACTGCCGTTTTTGACATAATCGTCGTAATAGCGCAGATTTTCCAAAAGATAAAACAGCATGGCAAATGTGTGCTGGGCAACGGATTCTGTTGAGTATCCCGCTACATTGCGCCATTCGATCCCGCGCTGCGCCAGATAATCTTTATCCAGATTGTTCGTTCCCGTGGCAGTCACGCAGACAAGTTTCAGTTTCCCGGCTGTTGAGATGGTCTGTTCATTGATGAGAACTTTGTTCACCACCACTACATCTGCATCTGCCACGCGGTCCGGGGCTTCGTTGGAAGAGGTGAACGGATATCTTACGACCTCCCCCATTTGTTCAAACTGTGTGTAATCAATGTCATCGCCAAGGGTGCTGGCGTCTAAAAATACAATCTTCATGATCATGAAATCCTCCTTGTTGAATCTGGGCTTTAGTATAACATATTTTCGGTATCTGTACTGTATTTTTATTGCAATTTTCTGACGCTGTGCGGACGGCCGCTTCAAGTGTAAAGAAATTGTGAAATTTGTCTGACCATACTTGTCATGCCGGGAGAAACTACGGTATATTGAGTACAACGATCAAAACAGGAGGAAACACGTTATGAGCGGATTCTTTTCACATTCCAGCAGCAGGCGGAGATACCCCAATCCGAATATGGGCGGGACGCATTACAGAAAAAAAGGATTATTCGGAATGCTTTCAGGCCTTGGAAGCGGTTTCAGCTCCCGAAGTTATGACGGCTATAATGGGCACGGTTATCCAAATCAAGGATACCCAAATCAGGGCTATGCGAACCAGGGTTATCCGAATCAAGGTTATGCGAACCAAGGTTATCCGAATCAGAGCAGCTCTCAGGCGGGAACCGGCTCCCCAAGCGCGTTTCAGCCGACCAGCCCTGCAGCAGCCGGGCAGGCTGTATGCCCGAAGTGCGGAGCGTCTGTTCCGGCAGGGTCAAAGTTCTGTCTGTCATGCGGCGAGAAGATGACATCCAATGCGGTGTTCTGCCCCAACTGCGGCAAACCGCTTCCGGCAGGGGCGAAGTTCTGTTCTGAGTGCGGGACTCCGGTTCAGGGATGATGTTTCGGAAGCAGGAGAGAAAAATCGGAGATTACACCGTGGCGTCCCGCATTGGCGGAGGGCGCTACGGTGTCTGTTTTCTTGCCCATGACCCGCTGGGCAGGAAAGTCGTCCTGAAACGGTTCCGCCGCCGTATGTGGAAGAAGAACCGGGCGGACAACCATCATGAGGCGGTCGTCCTGTCCGGGCTCTGCCATCCCGGAGTCCCTGAACTGCTGGGCGTGATCAATGCTCGGAAGGGGTATTATTTTGTGCTCGGATACAAAGAAGGGAATACCCTTGAAAAATGGCTGTTTAAAGAGAAAAAAGTCTTCACGGCGCAGGATGTGTATCGGATCGGCACACAGCTTTTTGAAATACTGGAATATGTACACGGCCGTAACGTGGTCCATGGAGACATCAGTATTGCCAATGTGGTCGATGACGGAGAACAGGTATCCCTTATTGATTTCGGGCTCGCCAGGTATGCGGGCGGGGAACGTCAGATCTTCCGACTGGATTATGCAAGGACGGCAAATGTGATTATTTACCTTTTGTATTCCGGATATACGGGGAACGGCAGACGGCCGTGGCATGAAGAGCTTCCCCTGGCTCCGACTCAGAGAGCGTTTCTGCTGGAGATGATGGACCCGGGGACAGAGAACAGGGAGAACGGCAGTGAAGAAACATATGATACCGCTCAGATCAAAAAGCAGTTTCAGGAATGCTTCGGAGAAAGAAAACGCCATTGACATTCCGGAGGAAGGCATTTACAATAAGATTCGGCAGAAACTTACAATTTAATTAAGATTGATGACAAGGGGAGCTTGTATGACAGGCTGAGAGGAAGTTATGAACTTCGACCCATAACCTGATCCGGATAATGCCGGCGTAGGGATGTGTTATAGGCGTGCTTTTTGAGCCCTTTTGTTTTCAATCTGGGAACAGGAGGGTTTTTATTATGTCTGGATTTTTTGTCAATGCAGAGGGCGGGCTGACGACCGCCGGGTATGCGCTCACGATCATTGCCGGGATTGTTTTGTTCCTGGCGGCAGCTTATTTCGCAGGGAAGCATTCCGCGAAGAAAAAGCTTTCGACAAAGCAGCTCGTGTTCTGCGCTGCTGCTATGGCGCTGGCATTTATCACGTCCTATATCAAGCCCGTGGGGGAGATGCCATGGGGAGGAAGCGTGACTCTGTGCAGTATGCTGTTTATCGTGCTTGTGGCGAACTGGTACGGCGTGGGAACAGGTATTTTTGTGGGGCTTGCCTACGGGATCCTTCAGTTTATCCAGGAGCCGTATGTGCTGTCCTTTTTCCAGGTGTGCTGTGACTACATACTGGCGTTTGCCGCCCTGGGTGTCGCCGGCTTTTTTGCAAGGAAAAAGCACGGTCTGCTGAAGGGATACATTGCGGCAGTGCTGGCAAGAGGCGTGTTCCACACGCTGGGCGGATATCTGTACTGGATGGACTACATGCCGGATAACTTTCCGCAGTCTTTGAAGAGCATTTATCCCATCGCCTATAATTACAGTTATCTTCTGGCGGAAGCAGTGCTCACGATTGTGGTTATCTCTATCCCGGCAGTGGCAAAGGGGCTGAACCGGGTGAAGCAGACGGCATTAGAATAGCAGTACAAAGCATATAAGGATTCCGAAGAAAAGTAAAGGCTTTTTGTTCTGACAAAAAATCTTTACTTTTTTTATGTTTCTAATAAAATGAAAAGGGGCTGATTTGTGCCCCTAAGAAATTTTTAAGATTTACATCGAGGTTTTTTTAACTCTGCGGGATTATAGTCAGCAGTGTAAGGACAGCAGAGATGAAAATAGGAGGCGGGTATGGACAGTAAAGCAATGAGAGAAAATGAGGAGCAGGCGACGATCCTTGTAGTGGATGATAATAAGGAGATCGTATATTCGATCAGTGAGCTCCTGAAGTACGAAGGATATGAGGTGGTGAAGGCTTATGACGGGATGCAGGCGCTCGACGCCATGGAGGAACATCCGGTGGACCTGATCCTGCTGGATGTGATGATGCCCAGGCTCAACGGGCTGTCAGCACTGATGAAGCTGAGGGAAAAGTCGAGGATCCCGGTGATCATCCTGTCCGCGAAGACGGAGGAGAGCGATAAGGTATCCGGGCTGGTGCTGGGGGCAGACGACTATGTGGAGAAGCCCTATAACCCGGCGGAGCTGATCGCCCGTGTCAAAGCCCATCTGCGGAGATACCGCGCATGGGGAGGCGGAGCGCCGAAGGCAGAGGCAGACCAGATCATCAATGGCGGCCTGATGCTGGATAAAAAGCAGAGGATCGTGATCGTCGAGGGTGAGGAAGTCCGGCTGACTGCCACGGAGTACAAGATACTGGAGCTCCTCATGGAACATCCGGGACAGGTCTTTTCCGCGGAGCAGATCTATGAAAATGTCTGGCAGGAGTCGGCGAGCTATACCGTGGAGAACACGGTCATGGTGCATATCAGGCATATCCGCGAGAAGATCGAGATTGACACGAAGAAACCAAGATATGTAAAGGTGGTGTGGGGAATTGGCTACAAAATGGAAAAATATAATTAAAAAAATACCGGGGTTTTTGAAGCTTCACTGGACACAGGTGAAATATGTGCTGGGAGCGCTGTTTGTCCTGGCCGGTATCATGTTCTTCTGGGCAGCTATTGTATACCGCACATGGCACATTACCGAGGAGACGGTCTTTTTAGGCGTTCTGGGGAATCTGTTCATGGGAGCGGGGCTGATTATCATTTTCAATGCGCTGCTGAAACGGCTCTGCGGCGGCATGTGGATGCCGGAGGAGGATCCTTACGAGGCCTGGAAAAGGACCGGCGTCACGGTGGAGAAGCGGCTGATCCTGGCAGGTGGTGCGGCGCTTTTGTGTGCTCTGTGGTATATGTGGCATCTGGTAAGCGGCGGCGTGTGGTACGGCGGAGGCTGGCATTATAATTATGCGGCAGGTTATGTCATGCTCTTTACGGTATTGGTGCAGTTTATTCTCCTTTATGCGGTGTTCCTGCGCTTCAGAGGAAAGGAACTGGATCTCCTCCATGAACAGCAGGAACTGGACATGCGCAGAAAGCTTGAGGAAGTGGCGGAAGAGGGGCAGAAGCGCCTGGAAGAAGCCCTGGAGATTGAGAGAAAGAGCCTGGAGAAAGTCTCCCGCAGCGACCAGCTCCGTGTGGATCTGATCACAAATGTTTCCCATGACTTAAAAACACCTCTTACCTCCATGGTGGGATACATTGAACTGATCAAAAAGGAAGAGCTGAGCGATGTGCTCAGGGATTATGTGGATGTGATCTCGGAACGCGCAGAAAAGCTTAAAGAAATGATCAACAGTCTCTTTAATCTGGCAAAGGCGAGCAGCGGCAATGTCGAACTGCATCCGGAGAAGTTTGAGGTGAACCGGCTGATCGAACAGATCTTTGCAGATATGGATGACAGGATCAAAGAGAGCGGGCTGGAATTCGTGACGCAGCTGACAGAAGAAAATACAGATCTTTATACGGATAACGGATACTTTTACCGGATCTGCCAGAACCTGGTGGAGAATGCCCTGAAATATTCCGCAAAGGGAACAAGGGTATTTGTGAAGACGTATATTGATAAAGAAGCAAAAAAACCACTCAGCGGGATCAGCCTGGAGATCACCAACACTTCCGGCTATCCTATGGATTTTACAAAAGAAGACATTGTGGAGCGTTTCGCAAGAGGAGATAAAGCAAGATCCGGAGACGGGAACGGTCTGGGGCTGGCGATTGTGAGTACTTATGCGAAGGCCCTGGGAGGGGTGTTTGACATTAAGATTGACTGCGACCAGTTCAAGGCATGCTTGAAATTCTGAGAAAAGAACCGCAGCGGGAGGAGAAACTTCCGCTGCGGTTCGGCGTTGTGCAGGAAATTTACTGTCTGGCATGCTCTCTTTCTTTATGTATATAGTACAGTATGAATGCAAGGGCGGTCAGGATCCAGGTCACGGGATAGCTGAAGATGATCGAAGAAAGCGTCGGGGACACTTTCAGAACAACGGCCAGCCAGATGATGCGCATAATGCACACTCCCACCAGGGTAATGACTACCGGCACGATCACATTGCCTGCTCCGCGAAGCGATCCTGCAAGTACTTCAATGAATACGTATACCACATACCAAGGGGTGATCAGCAGGAGCATGTCGCAGCCGATCCGGATCACTTCTGCGTCTGATGTGAACAGCCGGAACAGGAATGCCCGTGCCGCCACCAGAAAGATCACGAGGAAAACGGATACGATCAGGTCGATCAATAGGCAGACCCGCGTGCTCTTGCGTACCCGGTCCATTTTCCCGGCTCCGTAATTCTGGCCCACAAAGGTTGTGATCGAGATGCCAAATGCGGTGCTGACCATCCAGAAAATTGCGTCAAGCTTGCCGAAGGCAGACCATGCGGCGGCGGTGTCTGTGCCGAATGTATTGACCGCGGACTGGATGGCAATATTAGTGATGGCAAAGAGGATGGACTCAAATCCCGTGGGCAGTCCCAGCCGGAGCTGATGCTTCAGGATCGGCGCGTGGAACCGGATCTTTCGCAGGGAAAGGCTCAGGATCCCCCGGCAGCGCAGCAGTTTGAAAGTAACCAGAAAGGCGCTCGCAGCCTGGGCGATCAGCGTGGCAGAAGCAGCTCCTGTCACGCCCATCTGAAAACCAACGACAAACAGAATATCCAGCACGATATTGATGCCGCAGCACACGATCAGGTAATAGAGCGGGCGCTTTGAATCACCGGTGGCGCGCAGGATGGCAGAGCCCATATTGTAAATCAGGACAAAAATAATGCCTGCAAAGTAGATCCTCAGATAGATGATGGAATCACTGAGAATGTCTTCCGGGGTGTTCATCAGCCGCAGCATGGATGGAGTCAGTACAATTCCTATTGCTGTGAGGATGATACCTGCCGTGAGAGAAAGTGCGTAAGCATTGTGCAGTCCCTGATTTGCCGATTTTTCATCCTGTGCTCCGAAGAACTGGGCGATCGTTACTGCCGCGCCGGAAGAAAGACCGGTGAAGAATCCCACTACCAGGGTCACGATCTGCGCGGAAGAACCGCCTACGCTGGCGAGCGCTTCTTTCCCCACGAACTGCCCTACAATGACAGAGTCTACGGTATTATAAAGCTGCTGAAAAAATGTCCCGATCAGGATCGGGAAGAAAAAAAGAAGGAGCTGTTTCCAGATGACTCCCTGTGTGATCGGATTATCTTTTGTCTGTGTCTGCATATGTCTGAAATTCCTTTGTCATATATTTGAAGTATCTGTTATCATTGAAAACAAATCTGCCATAAAATCCATTTTGTCGAGACAATATATAGGATAAATTTGACCCTGGCGTTATATTATTATAGTATGTAATTAAAGTTTTACAAGAGAAAATATATCGGCAGGAGGAACTTATGAAAAGATCACTGAACAGGAAAGAGACAGTGTTTGTTGCAAGCATGCTTTTTGGCATGTTTTTCGGGGCGGGGAATCTGATCTTTCCTGTGTCCATGGGACAGCTTGCAGGGAGCAGTATGTGGCAGGCAGCCGCGGGCTTCCTGATCACGGGCGTGGGGCTGCCGCTTTTGGGAGTCGCCGCGCTGGGAATCAGCCGCGAAGACGGGCTTCTGGGTCTGAGCAGCCGTGTGGGACAGCGGTACGGGAGATTTTTTACATGTGTCCTGTATCTTACGATCGGTCCTTTTTTTGCGATCCCGAGATGCGCGACCGTTTCCTATACAGTGGGGGTAGAGCGCATTCTGCCCGGGGGAGCGCAGACAGCGGCGCTGGCGGTGTTTTCTCTTTTGTTTTTTGCAGCAGTGCTTTTCTTTTCCCTGCGCCCTGGGGAAATACTGACCTGGATCGGGAAAGTCTTAAATCCGCTGTTCCTCGTCTTTCTCGGTCTCCTGGTTATCCGCGCGCTGATCTCCCCGATGGGGAGGATATCGGAGGCGGCGCCTGAAGGGGCATATGTTTCCGGCGCGTTCTTTAAAGGCTTTTTAGAAGGGTATAACACGATGGATGCCCTGGCAGGTCTGGCCTTCGGCATTATCGTAGTCAATGTCATAAAAAATCTGGGAGTAGACAAGCCCGGGGATGTGGCTAAGAGCACAGTGAAGGCGGGAATCTTCAGTTCTATACTGATGGCAGTGATCTATGTGCTTGTGACTGTGGTGGGAGCGCAGAGCCGCGGATTGTCTGCGCCGGCGGATAATGGCGGAGAAGCGCTTGCCCTGATCGCGGAACATTATTTTGGAGCAGCAGGCGCGGTGATCCTGGCGGCGACTGTGACGGTTGCATGTCTGAAGACCGCGGTAGGGCTGATTACAAGCTGCAGCGAGACATTCAGCGGTATTTTCCCGAAGGGGCCGTCTTACCGTGTGTGGGCAGTCTTGTTCAGCGCCCTTTCATTTCTGGTGGCGAATCTGGGATTAAACGCGATTATCTCCTGGTCCATGCCTGTGCTCATGTTCCTCTATCCGCTGGCGATCACTTTGATCCTGTTGACTTTATTCGGGCGTTTCTTTGGAAATGACAGGGCTGTGTACTGCTGGGTAACAGCATTTACAGCTGCTGCGGCAGCTGTGGACTTTCTCAACGCCCTGCCGGAAGAAGTTCTGGCTTTCCTCCACCTGAAAACAGCGTCAGACGCAATGGCGGATTTCCTGCCCTTCTCTGAGATCGGATTTGGATGGCTGTGCCCGGCGCTGCTGGGGCTGCTGATCGGAAGCATATACCGATTATATAAGAAGAAAAGAGCGCTATGACAGAGCAGGTGCACTCTGCTGCTCCATCCGCTTCATTTTCTTAAGCTCTTTACCGATCAGAATAACCGTCACGATAAATGCAATACTGTCTGCCGCGGGTCCTGCGCAGAGGATGCCGTCCAGCCCGAAGAACAGCGGCAGGATCAGTACCAGAGGGATCAGGAAAAGCACCTGCCTCGTCATGGAGAGCACCAGTCCTTTCACCGGTTTCCCGATCGCGGCGAAAAAGTTCGAGGAGATGAGCTGAACACCATTGACAAGCACCATGAAAAGGAACACCCTCATAAAATGGATTGAAAATTCAAAATAAGCGGCATCGCCTGTCCCGAACAGTGATATGATCTGGTACGGGAAGAACTGGAACAGGATGAATCCGAAAGCTGAGACGATCAGGTTGGCTGTAATGGCCAGTTTATAAGTCCTGCGCACCCTGTCATACTGCCGCGCCCCGTAATTAAAGCCGATGATCGGCTGGGAACCCTGGGAGATTCCGATAATGACCGCAAGAAGAATGGCATTTGTCTTCATGACAATGCCGCAGGCGGCCAGCGGGATCTCTTTTCCATATACAGACATAGCTCCGTAATATGTAAGAGAATTATTCAGTACGATCTGAACAAGCGTGATAGCGACCTGGTTTAAGCTGTTGCTCATGCCAAGGGAGGCGGTCTGCGCGCATTCTTTCAGAGACAGTCCGATGTCTTTGCGGGTCAGGCGGATGTTCTTGAACTTCCTGATATAGAGGATGGCAAAGAGGAAGGAGAAGAACTGCCCGATAATGGTAGCCCACGCAGCACCGGCGACCCCGAGATGGAAAATAAAAATAAACACGGGATCCAAAATCGTATTGATGACAGCTCCGATCAGCATGCAGGTCATGGAGTATTTTGGGCTTCCGTCCGCGCGCGCCAGATTGCTCATTCCGTTTGTGACAATCAGGAAGGGCATGCCGAGGGCAATGATACGGGAATACGTCTCCGCATAGGGCATAACCTCTGATGTCGCGCCGAACGCTGTGAGCAGCGGGAACATGAAAATTTCTACAAGAACCGCGTAAATAATACCAAATGTAAACATCATGCAGATCCCGTTTCCGACAACTTTTTCGGCTGCCTCTTTTTCTCCCGCGCCCAGATGGAGGGAGAAACGGGAGGCGCTTCCGATTCCGATCAGGAGCGCAATGGCGAGGCAGATCGTTGTCAGCGGATAGGAGACATTCGTGGCGGCATTGCCGAGATATCCTACACCCTGTCCGATAAAGATCTGATCAACGATATTATACAAGGAACTGACCAGCATGGCGATGATGCTGGGAATCGCGAATCCCCTCAAAAGAGAGGGTATACTCTTATAACCTAAAGGATTTTGACGGGGCTGCTGCAAAGGAATCACTTCTTTCTTTTATCTATTTTTATCATAGGCATCACATAAATGACAGCACTGGAATGCCGATATACAGGGAAGATTCCGTGTATACCGGCACAACTGTTATTCATTATAGAAGAAAATTCCGGAGCGCGCAAGTGATTTGCAAAAGCAGGGTGATTGCTTGTGCAAAAACCAGAGTGATTGTTTGAAAAGCAGTGAGATATATGGTTGACAAATTAATCTCGGAGGATTATTGTATTAATTAAATAATACAATGACGCGGGAGGCAGAAAAATGGGAGAGGCGGTATTTGCAGGGGCGGGAGTGTTCATCTGTGCAGCGGTGATATGGGCTTTGTCATCCAGGGACAGAAAGCAGAAGAAAAAGAACGGAATCCATGAAAAGTTCGGGAAAATCCCAAAGAGCAGGGAGTGGAATGACCAGGTCAGGAATTATTATGACGTAGTCAGCGGAGGCAGCGGCGTGGATGATGTCACATGGAATGACCTTTCAATGGATGAAGTGTTCCGGCGGATCAACCAGTGCGATACGTCTGCCGGGGAGGAGGTGTTGTATGCCAAGCTCAGGAAAGCGCAGATGTCTATTGAGGAGCGGCAGCTTTTTGAACGGCGGGTGAGGACATTTGCGGGAAATGAAAAAGAGAGGGAAGCCGTGGAGTGGTATCTGTATGATATCGGAAAGAGCGGTGCATCCTATTATATTCCCTCCTATATGGACGTGGTGGAAGGCAGCAGCTTTCGGTATGCATGGATGTACAGGGGGCTTCAGATCCTTCTGGCAGCAGCGGTTATCCTCTGTCTCTTTCTGAGAAATGATGCGGCGGGGATTGTGCTGCTGAGTATATGCGCGGTGAATCTGGCGGTTTATATCGCGATGAAGATGAAGTATGAGACCGAGATTTCCATGGCAGGGACAGCTGTCAATCTGATCGAAACGGCGAAAAAGCTTGTCGGGAGAAAAGAGATCGAGCTGTTATTTCCCGAGTTAAAAAAGGGCGTAAATGAATTAAAAGGAGTTCTGAGAGGCTTCCGCCTTCTGCGTTCTCAGATGGCGGGAGGCGCGTCCGGAGATGTGATGGGCGTGCTGCTTGATTATATATTGGGGATCACATTGTGGCAGATCACTACGTATCATAAGGTGATGCGCGGGCTCAGTGAAAATGTATCCGCCTATTTTACAGTATACGAATGTGTCGGAGAGCTGGATGCGGTTATTTGCACGGCATCCTTCAGGGAAAGCCTGCCGTGGTACTGTCTGCCCAAGTATACGGATGATAGGAAGATCGCGATGAAAGAGTTATATCATCCGCTGATTAAGAATCCGGTGGCGAATGATCTGGAGCTGAAGAAAAGCTGTCTGATCACAGGTTCCAATGCATCGGGGAAATCGACATTTATCAAGGCGGTGTCCATAAATATGATTCTTGCGCAGGCACTCAACACATGTGCAGCCGGAGCGCTTATCCTCCCGGAATGTAATGTGATCACTTCCATGGCTGTGAGGGACGACCTCATGGCCGGCGAAAGCTATTTTATCCGGGAGATCCGGTATCTGAAGCGGATCCTTGACAGTCTGGATGACAATCGGCTGACAGTCTGCGCTATTGACGAGATTCTGCGGGGGACGAATACCGGAGAGCGCATCCGCTCATCCCGGGCGATTCTGGAATACTTGTCAGACAAGAACTGTATCGCGTTGGTGGCGACCCATGACCGGGAACTGACAGATCTGATGGGAGATGCATATGCCAACTATCATTTCAGTGAAGAGATCGGAGAGAATGATATTGCCTTCAGCTATAAGCTGATGGAAGGGCCGGCAGCTTCCCACAATGCTGTGAAACTGCTGGAATTCGCAGGATTCCCGGAAGAGATCATAGCGGCGGCTCAAGAATAAAAGGACCTTAAAGCGGTGACTTCCTGCCGGCGCGGCTTATTTGAACCTGCCTCGGAAAGATGATTTAAATATGCTCCGGAAAATGCAGAATCTTAGAAAAGAACAGCCCGGACGATATGGATCGCAGTGAGGGCGCAGGCGCATACGGCAAGCGCGATATGTATCCTTCGCCAAAGAACCTGCCCGGTTTTCTTTCTCAGCGGTGTGAGAAGAGTCAGTATTGTAAAAAATGTGAAAAGAAAATGGATTGTAAATGCAGGAAAAGCTTTCGTGTGATACAATAAGTCTGGAAGTAGTAAAGCGCTTACAGGAGGAAAGAAATCATGCGGAGAACAAAAATTATATGCACGCTCGGACCATCTACTGACAAAGGAGACATACTGGAGACTCTGGTCAGAGAAGGCATGGATGTGGCAAGATTTAATTTTTCACACGGGACACACCCGGAGCAGAAGGAGCGTCTTGATAAGTTAAAGGAAATACGAGAGCGTCAGGGCAAGTACGTTGCAGCGCTTCTTGATACCAAAGGACCGGAGATCCGGATCAAAACTTTTGCAGATGGAAAGATAGATTTGGAAGAGGGGCAGGTATTTACACTGACTCCTGATGACGTTGAGGGAACGCAGGAAAAGGTGTCTGTCACTTATGAAAATCTCTACAAGGATGTAAAACCCGGCGACAGTGTCCTGATCGATGACGGACTGATCGGGCTGGAAGTAGTCAGCATTGAAGGAAAAGACGTAAACTGTATTGTAAAGAACGGCGGAACCGTATCCAACAGGAAAGGCATTAATCTGCCGGGAAATGACGTCAGCATGCCTTTTATCAGCGAGAAGGACAGGGAAGACATCCTGTTTGGTATCCGCGAAGGATTTGACTTTATCGCCGCGTCATTTACAAGGACCGCGGATGATGTGGAAGAGATCCGGAAGCTTCTGCGCGAAAACGGCGGAGAGCAGATCAATATCATAGCGAAAATTGAGAACCAGCAGGGCGTGAATAATATCGACAGTATTATTGAAGCTGCGGATGGTATTATGGTGGCGCGCGGCGATATGGGAGTTGAGATCCCTCTGGAGGAAGTGCCGGTCATACAGAAAGAGATCATCACAAAGGTTTACAATGCCGGCAAGCAGGTGATCACTGCCACGCAGATGCTGGATTCCATGATGAAGAATCCGCGGCCGACCAGGGCGGAGACTACTGACGTGGCAAATGCGATCTATCAGGGGACAAGCGCGATCATGCTGTCCGGGGAGACTGCGGCAGGAAAATACCCTGTGGAGGCGCTGCGGACCATGGTAAAGATTGCAGTTCGCACGGAAGATGATATTCCGTACAGCAGACATTTCAGCATTCGTCAGAAAGAAGAGCGCCCGGATATGACGACCGCGATCTCACATGCCACATGCATGACCGCGATCGATCTGGATGCAAAAGCGATCATCACGGTCAGCAAGTCCGGACATACTGCAAAGATGATCTCAAAGTACAGACCAGGATGCCAGATCGTGGGATGCTCTCCGGATGAATGTACATGCCGCCAGCTCAATCTGTCATGGGGTGTGCTTCCGGTCCACATCAAAGAAGAGTACAGCATGGAGATCTTGTTCCTGCATGCTACGGAGGCGGCAGAGCGCGCTGGATATGTAAAGGAAGGCGATGTGGTCGTCCTCACTGCCGGAGTTCCGCTGGGACGCCCGGGAAATACAAACCTGCTGAAGACAACTGTGGTCGGCGAGTATTGAGAAAAGCATATAAGGATAGATAAAAGCGCAGAAAGACTGACGTCAGCCTGGAAGACATATTCCCTTATAAACAGAAAGTTATATATTGCTTGTCTGTGTAAGGGAGTATATCTCATTTGGCGAGTCAGTCTTTTTGTTTAAGATCGGTTTCCCCTTGACTTCTGTATCTTGTCTGCAAGTATTTGGATGGAGTCGGGATCTTCACCGATCATGTCTGCAATCTCATGGGGAGACATACCCCGGTTCAGCATTTTCTCTGTAATTTCTTTTAATTTCAATTCAGATCCCTGCTGTAGTCCCTGTTCCAGCCCCTGCTCTAACCCTTGCTGTAGTCCCTGTTCCAGCCCCTGTTCCAGCCCCTGCTCTAACCCTTGCTGTAGTCCCTGTTCCAGTCCCTGTTCTAATCCTTGCTGTAGTCCCTGTTCCAATCCCAGCTCCTTTGCGCTGTCCATAAGGCAGTTATAGTCCCGCATTGCTTTTTCGCGTGCTTCATACTCCAGGCGTTTGCGTTCGTCTGCGCTCAATTTCTCCAGTTCTCCGAATGCCTCTTGAATATATTTATCTGTCTCTGCCATTTTCTTAAACTCCTCTCTGGTCTTCCCGCTGAAAAAGCGCATCCATCGGATTACGCCCTCCTCATTCAAAGCTTTTTCAGGCAGTTTTTTAAGCTCCAGAATGTGAAGTTCCATCAGATCCGTGTATGGTATTCCTGTTTTTGTATCGCAGAAAGAAATTTTGTGGTAACACTTCTTGTCCTCTGTAAAGTGGATAAAATTCAGGATGCTTACATGGATGCATTTTTTGAGTTTGTTGTAAGAATCGCCTTTTTTCAGCTGTCCGCTATACATACGGCTCAGGTAGAATAATACCCGGTTTGTCCAGTAAGCAAAGTATATGACCTGCATTTCCAGATCAATCTGTGTGCCATCTTCTAAAAGGACTGCTGCGTCCAGTACTCCCAGCTTGTCATCTTCATATTCGGGAAGAAGTCCTGTGGGTAAGAGTGTTGTTTTCTTGATTTCATCCGGTTCTCTGCCCAGTAACGCTGCGATAAATCCCTTTCGTACATTTTCGTTCTGCATCAATTCTTTAAAACAGAAATCTACTGTGGGAAGCATTATGAAATTGTCGTTTGATTGTGCCATAGATCGTTCTCCTTTCCTCTTCGAAACGTTGTTTATATAGGAAAGGACGTGTCTGAATCTATTGTATCATATCTTTGAGAGGTGTAAAGACAGAACAGGGCTTCCTATATAAGTGAAAATGGTTGGTTTCAATGTTTCATCGTCGGGGGCTTGTCCCGGAATGCGGGCTCCGAAAATGAGATGGTTGACAGATACAGCGGGGATCAAAAAGATCACCCGTTTTAGTGTGAAAGAAGAATAACATATTACCGGAAAAATGACAATAAAATGACAGAAATCATTGCATAATTGTTTGGAGAATAAAAAATCCCTGTCTCTCTTCTGAGAAAGACAGGGATAATGTTACGTATGCTTACAGGTCTTTCATGATATTTCTCACGACTTGATCCTGTATGGTGTCCGCTTTTTGGTGGGAGACCCTGTAATCTGCGTATCTGGCACACATGTACAGGTAATCAGACAGCCGGTTGATATACTGGATTGCTTTTGCGTCAGCGCCGTAATTCTGTTCCACTTTGCGGAAGCGTCTTTCTGCCCGCCGTGTTACAGCCCTTGCCACATCCAGCCGTGCAGACTGTTCGCAGCCGCCGTAGAGAACGAATTCTTTCGCGCGTGGAAATGAATTCTCCAGCTTGTCGATTTCCTGCTCCAGGGCAGTTGTCTCATCAGCGGAAAAACGGTAGTCCATACAGCGCGGATCCGCAATACCGGCCATGATCTGGATGAGATTTTTCTGTATATGGGACAGCTGTTCTTTCAGCGACGGATCAGAGAGCACTTTTGCAAGACCGATATGGCTGCTCAATTCATCGATGGTACCGAGCAGTTCGATGCGGTCGTCTGACTTGGAGACGCTGATTCCGTTCATAAGAGAAGTTGTTCCCCTGTCTCCTGTTTTCGTGTAGATACTCATATCCCATATTCCTCCTTAAAGGGAAGCTTTTTGATAGCGCGGGCGCTGTTAGCTCCGATATTTCTGCACTGTGTCTTGTTCGGGGTGAGATAACTCTCGATATTACGCCCTTTTTCCAGACCGCGCATTTTCAGGCATACCGCTGTGCCGAAGATTCCGATCCCGGAACCCAGCATAGAATCACGCGCCGCTTTATATGCCAGTTTCTCCATACACTCATCAGGAAATTCTGTAGTATCGTAAAATACGCCTTCTTCTTCGATCCCTGCGCATACTTCTTTCAGAACAGCGGGATCAGCCTGATGGGTGTAGATAAATATAGATGGTTTCTTAATGATCATTGTTGTCCTCCTGAAGAAAACAGCGGCGGCAGCAGATCAGCGCTGCTCCCCGAGATAGGAGAGTACAAGTCCCGTTGCAACTGCATTTCTGGGTCCCTCGCTGCCGCGGATATTGCCTCTTCCGCACACGACCCGGTAATCGGTAAATGCTTCCATAAGCATTTCCGGTATTTCAAAATCCTCTGCCGAACCGCCGACAAGGACAACGGTAGAGATATTCCTCAGATTGTGATCCGGGGCCACTTTCTTAAGGGCGCGGAACGCATTGGTCACGAAGACTTTGCGCTTGGCTTCCCGGCGAACCTGAACGATCTTTTCCATGGGAATCTCTTCTTCGATGCGGATCATTCCATCCTCTGTAAGGAGAACAACTCTGCCGAAGAAACGGGGGTCAATGGATTCGTCTACAAATGTCATCTGCCCGTTTTCCATTCTCATGTGAAACAGACTTTCCACTTTCGCCAGGGGATACTTTTTAATCTGTTCTGCGATATGGCGGTCGCTTAAGCCGAGTTCCGTCTGGATCAGCATGGACACAAGCTCTCCTGCACCTGCCTGGTGGGTCAGAGTTACATGTCCGTCTTCCGAAATGATTGCCGCGTCTGTAGAGCCTCCGCCCATGTCCAGAATCGCAAGAGGAAGCTTGGTTCCCGGAGTGGTCAGGGCGCCAAGGCTGGCCATGACAGCTTCCACTCCGGCCACCTTTACTTCTGTCCCGAGCTCTCTTGTGAGACGGTCAGCGATCTCCTGCATGGGAAGCTTCTGTGTTCTGACCATTGCCGCGATACCAACCGCTTTCTCGAGACAGGTCTCGCCTGCCAGGGCGCCGGATATAAGAACCGGGGCAAGGGTGTCCACTGCAAGGATATCAGTAATGCGGATGTCCGCTTCTGTACTTTTGTCAAGTTCGCTCATGCCGGTACGGATGCGCGAGAGCATATTCCCCACGTTTGTGTCCGGCTGCCCGCTGATGTCTCGGATGTCGCCAGCCTCCGCCGCGGCCTCCATGATCTTGTCAGCGCCTTCATCCAGGCTGATCGTGATATTGCGGTCGCCGTGAAAATATATCTCACCTGCCGGAAGAACATTTTCGTGGATATTTCCTCCGGGAGTCTTAAGCACAACGGCGCTGCGCTTCCCGATCAGGCTCTTTGCGATGGGAGTGACAGTGCGCGTTTCTTCTGCGTTTAATCCCAGCAGCGTGGCAATGCCGTAAGGATTAGACAGCATGCGGATCGTCTGCCCGGGGAGAGCCACCTCGATGGCGGCAGGGACTCCGTCGGGAAGACGGTCGATCCGGCGGACCTCATCAATAATGGGAACTTTGCGGCGGATCCGATTTTCAACAAGGACCGCCTCGTCGGCCTGAAGGATGATTCCCGCGATGTCTGCGTCATACTGATTGACCACCGCGGCCACTTCCTCATAGCTGTGTTCCGCTGAAGCGGCGAGGATATAAGAGGTACCGGGAACTGCCCGGGATATGTTCTCAATCAGCAGGATCTCGCCCACAGCCTGTCCGACTCCGGCCGGAGTGGACGGATTGTGTCCGATCATAGAAGAGTCTGTGATCACGGTCTCAGTCAATGTCTCCATAGCGGTGTCGCCAATGACCGGAGCGGCTTCGTTGAGCCGCACGAGATCAATGTCAGAGGTCTCCAGTCCGATTCTGCTCATTGCCAGTTTTAAAGCATTTTTGACAGAATGGACATTGTCGATCGTGCCTTTTGTGCCCGTGGTGGGGCAGGAGGCGCTGGTCAGAAATGTAAGATTTCCGTTTTCGGTGACTTCTCCGACGCAGACTTCAGTTGTGGAATTCCCGATATCAACTCCTGCGATATAACTCAAAGTAATATTCCTCTCTTTTCATACACTTCTGCGGCTTCCATTACAAGTCGCGCGCAGTTCTTTGCATTATATTTTTCAAGAAGCTCCTGCGCCATCATGACCAGTTCCAGTTTCGTGGAACGGTTGGGGCGGAGTTTGTCGTACATTTTCAGGATCACATCATCCGGGACATCTACCAGTTCTGCAGCGCGCTCGAAATTTTTCTCCATTGGCTGATTGTCAGCTTCCAGCGCGACCTGTCCCTGTGCCTGCAGGATCTCCTGCGAGATTTTGATGTCGTCAGGGGCGATGTGGTCTTTCATGACCTCGTCCAGTGTAATATCCGTAAATTTCTTTCCTGTTTTAGATGTGATCGATTCTTTTTCGTGCTCTGCTAAAGGATATCTCATTTATCTTCCCTCCCATTCAACAGCGCCGACCTCGGGGTCAAGCTGCTCTGTCTCCGCGATGTGCATGATCGCTGCTTTGACCTGATATTTCGGCCTGCACATCGGATCGTTTGTACACGGGATCGGAACGACCTGCTCGCCTTTTACATATTTTGCTGCATTCTGTCCGATCTGGCGGTATGTCTCCAGTGTCATGAGAGGCGCCTGCGGAAACAGTTCAAGATTAGAGAGCGGATAAAGGTCTCTCTGATGGATGACCGTGGTGCCCTTTGACTGGATGCCCACTCCGATGCCGGAACCGGAAAGCTTCGCGGCTTCCAGTGCCATGAAACATACATCCGAGGTGTCAAGGATCTTCACAACTCTCGGCACCATGCCCTCTTCCTCAATGCCTGCTTTTACATTTTTAAGAACGTCATCCAGCGGGATATCGCAGATCGTCCTTGTGATCTCGCTCTGGAACGCGGCGCCCACGCCGATTACGACCTCCTTGGGGTCAGTCCCTTTCTGCGCGCGGGGATAGCCGGAATAATCGGATTTCTCTTCGTTGATCCGCTCCCTTCCTGCCATGGAAGGAACCTCTGATGCGCCTGACGGGATGCTGTCTCCTGAAACGGAGGAGCTGCCTGTGTGAGACATCTGGCTTAATACTGCATTGGTGATTTGTTTGACTAATTCTTCACTGATCTGCATATGTGTCCTCCTCCTTTCTATATATCCTTCGGATTAATGATGTGCGGGATCTTTTTGATTTCCTCCCAGCGCTCGCCGTCAACACGGTATCCGGTCCCCGGTCCCATATAATCATTCGGTGTGTTCACGCCTGAGAGTACGTGGAAATCCTTATCCAGGATCGCCGCTGTCTGCATATAATCTCCGGCAACACGCTGTTTCAGCATGTTCAGCACGCTCTCAGCTACATCTTCGAATCCGGTCTCTGCAAGAGCCTTTACTACGTCAATGCCGGTGATGCCTCGTTTTAAAACATCCTCAGCGGCTGCAAGATCCGCCGTAACGTCACGCGGAGGCGTATCCTTGCTTCCGTGGGCGTAAGTAACGGCTTCTACCTGCTCGTCTGATACAGGGGAAAGCCCCAGATTGCGGAACACTGCCTGCACAGCGCGCGCCGCCTTGTTCCTTACGTAAATAACCTGCTCTTCGGTGACAGGCTTCAGGCCGCCGTCCACCTGCATGTCCCTCTGAAGTACATTATAATCGTCAAAGTCTTCGGCATCGAAATTCGAGCCGGCAAACATATTGTCATAATTCGGTTCAGCAGCGTATCCTGAGAAGATAAAGTCTGTTCCCGGAAGGAACTCAAGCATGGTTCTCGCGGTGCGTCTCATGTCAGAGTTTGAGAAACTCTGGTCATTAGAGGAAGCACATTCCAGACCGAGGAGCGCTGCCACGAGATTCTCCGCCAATACTTCACGGATGCCTGCCGGGACAGAGCCGGTCACGCCGATACAGCTCACGGAGCCGTTCTGGATCCCCTGGCTTCCCGCGCCTTTTGTGACAAAGAGGCAGCGGCATTCCAGATAGAGCATGGACTTCTTCTCGCTGCTTCCCATCAGGACTTCGGAGCCGGAACCGGAGGTGAAGCGTACCTTCAGGCCTCTGGAAGCATAAGCTGAGTTCAAAAATGCTTTTGAATAAGGAGTGTCATCTCCATCGATAAATACTTTTTCTGTTCCATATACGGAAAGGGTCTCTGCATAGGTAGTCAGACCGCGGATGCCGAGCTCCAGTTCGGTAGCTTCCTCTGCGGAACACTGTGTGAGCACTCCCGGGCGTCCTGCCTGAGAACCGATCAGAAGAGCCATGGCGCTTAAAGGCGCGTAACGTGCCACGCCCATGGTTGTCTCCTCCTCAGCGAATCCTCTCAAAGCGCCCTCGGCAGCATCAGCAGCGATCTGTACCGGATCATCCTTTAAGTTGGTGATATGCGCCTGGTTGCCCGGCGTCCTTCTGGCACGGATCTTCTGCATGCCCATCATGAGCTCCACCACATTTAAATGGTTCATGACCTCTGTCATCTTTGCCGGTGTAATGCCTGAGATGAGTTCCAGGATCTCTTTCCTGGAAACATGGATATCCACGATCATCCTGGCGATATCGAGGGACGATACAGCCATGGAACTCTCTGTTCTCTCAATATTAATGGCATAATCAGCTATGAACTGGTCGATGAAATCAAAATCTTCGCGCGGCTTTCCATCCAGTTCCACGATCT